>JARLHW010000011.1 GCA_031292075.1 Desulfosporosinus sp. | reverse complement strand
TTTTAAGAATACGTTATTTCTTTCTCGCAGTTCCGCCGCTTCTAAGGTTCTCAACAATGCATTAAAGCGTGATAAACCTGAGTGATAATTTGCTTCTGCTTGGGCGAGCTTGTCTTCGATCTCTGCTTTACGCACAGCATAAACCTTATGCTCATTTGAATTAACTAGAATACATTCTGCAATGGCGGCTTGATATAATTCAGAATATTTTTTGTTGAAATGGATTTCTTCATGATCCATCCACGCTAGCATCTCATAATCCTCTTCATGATGAGGAGACAGGACTTGCTTTACGTGTGATACATAACCTTGAATCACGGGGTCTTGATTATCTTTTTGTTGTTCTTGCCAGTCTTTCAGGTAGCTAACCAAGAGCCCATAACGGTATTGCCAGCGAGTAGATGGGGAATTCTCGGCGCCTTTTGGCATGAATCCCAGAAGCTCGTGATCTTTGATTTCTTTAATCCGGCTATCCAAACCAACCAGGAGCGCTGATAACGGGGTCAGGTCGTCTTTTGCGGTTAATGGAATTTTTGCTCGGATGGCTTGAACAAGTCGGTTGAATGCTTTTTCTGGATTTGCTTCCAATTGGTCATGGAAGTCCTTGATAGAGGATAATTCTGCAGTGCTTTTTTCATCAAACTGCGCGCCATCTTCTAAGGCTATATCAATGTCTCTAGCTAATTTGTGTTTATTTGCAAAGCTAAAATTTGTCATAACAAAATCATCCTTTGGGTTATTGCTGAATTCATTTTTTGCATTATATACAGGACAAACTTAAGGGAGCATTAAAAGCCAAGAAATCAATCTTAACGAGGGTATATATGTCGGGTAATCGGGGCAACTTTTAATAATCAGGTTAAGTCGCGTGAGAGAGGGAATGCAGTTGGAAATTTTATCGTAGTGAGATATGTTGTTTTTAATCTTTTAAAACAAGAAAAAACAGTTTGCTTGGGATCATCAATATCTGGTTAAAATTCTTAAAGGTGCGGGATAATGAATATTTAAAGAAAGAGAGTAAGTGAGCAGGGTTTCGCGGACACACCCCCACAAAAAGCGTGGGGGCTTAGTCCGTGCTACCAAATCTTATTATTGCAAGGATAAGATCTTTTCTCTACAAGAGGGCGTTTTAGCGTCGGTGAGCTAATCCAGGCTGGATAGCCCAGGGGAGCTTCTTCCGCTTGTTTGAGACTTACGGGGATTGCTGCTGGGTCGTCAGACTGCACCAGCCCTTCTCCGGCCTGATTTTCTGGCTGCTCGTGTGCTGCAGCGCCAGAAGCTTGATTATCAGGAACCTTGAAAAAGCGGCCATAACTTTTGGCATTTTTAGTGCTAGATACTAATGCGGCATCGAATTGAGTGGTTTTGCTTTTGAAAGCTTC
>JARLHW010000111.1 GCA_031292075.1 Desulfosporosinus sp. | reverse complement strand
TTAAGAGAAACGATCGTTATTGAAAATATTTTAGAAAGCGAAAGTAACAGAGAAGTTGAAAATAGGAAATTTAACCGGGTTGACTTAAAGTGTATAGATTCCCAGGGAAAACAAATCATTATTGAAATACAAAATCAACGTGAAGCGGATTACCTACAACGATTGCTTTGGGGTACGTCAAGAGCTGTTGTGGAAGGTTTGGAGCTGGGGAAGGGCTACAGCGAAGTTGTTAAAGTTATATCTATCAGTATTTTGTATCATACCATGCGAGTAAGTGAAAAGGAGAACACAGATTTTATCTATTATGGCACAACCGAGCTAATTGGAATGCATACAAAAAAACCACTTATTCTTCACCAATCGAGAGACATAAATATCGCCTCTTTCTGATTCTCTGCAAATCTGCTTAAGATTAGTATAACATGTTATTGTCCATTAGAACCTGTTACAACATTGAGGGAAGTGACAATTATATAAAGAAGGGAATTTATTGCATGGATAAAACTAAGGTTAAAAAAGTTTTAGTTACTCTGGCCCTCTCAGGATTAGCAATAACAAGGCTACCTTTCAATGTTTTTGCTGATAATTCAGTTACCACTGCACGTTTGTCTGGTTCTGATAGAGTTGGAACAGCAATAGCTGTTGCAGATGCTGGCTGGACTTCAGCTACTACTGCAATTTTAGCGTCATCATCTGATGCCAACTTAGTCGATGCATTAGCAGCTGCACCTTTGGCTGGTAAACAAACACCGATATTATTAACAGACAATAACAGCTTACCAGATGTTACTCGGACTGAATTATTAAAGTTAGGGGTAAAAACTGTTTATGTTGTAGGGGCTATAAGTCAAAATGTAGTGAATCAAGTTAAGGCTATTGGTGGTCTTCATGTTGTACCTTTAAAAGGCGCTGATCGCATTGCTACAGCAGTTATGATTTCTTCTCATTTAACAAATCCTGCTGGATCTTTTGTGGTAGGTTATGGTGCTTTAGCAGATGCACTCTCAGTTGCCTCGTATGCTGCTGCTAATAACTATTCTATTTTAGTAGCAAATCCAGATGGTTCCTTACCGGCTTCGGAAGCGGTTTATAAAGGTGCAAATGTGTATATTATAGGTGGACCTTCGTTAGTGGCGGATATATCTAATGCAACACGTATTTTTGGAGCGGATAGGTTTGCTACGAATCAAAAAGTCTTACAATCTTTAACTTACAAATATGATAAAGTGTATGTGGCCAATGGTAATGACGCACATTTAGTTGATTCTTTAGTTGCTTCATCCCTTGTGGCTAAAACCAATGCACCAATTGTACTGAGTGATACGGCTACTGTACTTGCGGCTACGGATGTTCATGCTAAACTTACAAATGTGTCTGTTATTACTGCATTAGGAGGTACCTCGTTAGTACCTGATTCTAATGTAACAGAAGTAATAGGGACAGATACTACTAATCCAACTCCACCTACTCCTCCAATTATTCCAAGTGCTCTATCGATTACTGGTAAAATGATAGGCGTTGGAGCATCAAACTCCTTAAATGCAACGACTCTAACTAATCCCGTATTAAGTAGTCCAAGAAATATTATTCTAATAGCTACAGATTCAAATGGAACTCCGGTTGCTAATCAAACTATATATCTTGGCCCCAATTTACAAGGTTTATGGATTACACAAGTAAACGGGGTAGCATTAACAGGTCATGTAAATATGGGAACGACTGATACTACGTTGATGCAAATGGCAAACACACCAGTACCACTATCACCCACAGCATATACTAATTTAGCCTATGATACTGTTTCAGCCCCTGGCATATTGGCAAACACTCTTAAAACGACTCCGGTTATTGCCTTACAGACCGGTGCCACTGGGACAGTAAGTCTAACATTAGAAGATGGCACGGTTCCTTATGTTTCTGTTCCTACTTCAGCTACAACATTTGCTAATTATGTAGTAGACACAGGAAAGTCTATTACTGCTAAGTCATTAAATTTATATTCTGATTCTGCTGAAACAGCGCAAATAGGTACTATGCCAGTAGATTGGGGTAATTCAACGGGGCCTAATACTTCTAATGATCCGCCCAATACTGTTTATCCTGTAACTGGAATCACTTTAAATAGTTCAACCGTAGCTTTAACGGCAGGGGGTACGTTGTACCCATTAGTTTCTACAATAGCGCCATCCAATGCTACAAATACACAAGTTAATTGGTCTACAAGCAATGCAAGTATAGCAACTGTATCTTCTTCGGGTGTAGTAACTCCTGTAGGTGCTGGAACAGCCACAATTACTGTCACTTCTGAATCGGGTGTTTTCACCGCTTCGAGTGTTGTAACTGTAGCACCGGCAACAACGGTTAAGGTAACTGGTGTAACTTTAGATAAGTCTACTTTAAATTTGATAAAAGGTGGAACCCAAACTTTAACGGCAACACTAACTCCAATAACTGCAACAAACAAATTAGTAGTTTGGTCTACTAGTAATCCAGGGATAGCGACGGTTACTCAATCTGGTGTAGTAACTGCTGTAGGTATTGGGCCGGTAGTAATTACAGCAACTTCTGTAAATGGTGGTTATACAGCTTCTAGTTCAATAAATGTGTATGCTTTTAGTATACCTGTTACTGGTTTAGCTTTAAATAAATCCAGTTTATCCTTAAAAGCTGGTGGAGCAGCTGAAACTTTGATTGCTACAATTTTACCTTCTGATGCTACAAATACACAAGTTGTTTGGAGAATATCTGATCCTACTATAGCAACTATGTCTAACGGTACAATTAAACCATTAAGAGCAGGAACAACTACAGTTACAGCTACAGCGGTGGATGGGGGTAGTTCTGCTCCTTGTTATATCACTGTAACACAATAATGCAGTTAGGTTACATGATCAGATATTTTTAGAGATGATGAGGATTGAACGAGCAAATATGGAGGTTATGATAGTTGAATTTACACCTCTTGTTTCAGTGGCATAAGCTCTTACATCTTATTTTGCCAATCATTGCTATTGTTGCCTTGCACAAACGGTTAGGGCTAGCTAAAATATGCCTGGTTATGTTTATATTGGGTTCTCTTAAGGAGCTGTATGACATGCTCGTCGGAGGTTATCCTCTCTGGGAATCTTTAATGGATACTGGTCTAAATGGGATCGGGATTGTTCTGGGTATCATATTCAGTGGTTGGTAAGGACATGGTTGTTGATCATTTCCCGAAGTTGATTGGTAAAAAAATGTAAATTGGGCAGTAGTTTTAAAGCATATCCGAAACTAGATCTTCCAATATGAATCTTAATGTGGTATAATTCGTAGTTGGGTTATACAAGCAAGCGTCTATTGCCTCGTTGGCGAAACTCACGCGCGATCGCGACATGTTCTGTTACCGCAGATATAGACAGAGAACTTTTCTGTTTTGGCAGTTATAGATAGAGACGCAATTGGAAAACTTAATAAGTAAACAAACACAAAAAAGGAGAATGAACGTATTGTCATCATTTGCAGACTTAAGCTTAAGCGAAGCAATTATTCGCTCGATTATCAACATGGGGTTTGAAGAAACGACCCCTATTCAAGAAAAGACCATTCCCATTGCTATGCAGGGGAGGGATCTGATTGGACAGGCCCAAACCGGAACCGGAAAAACGGCTGCTTACGGAATTCCCTTGGTGGAGAGAATTATGGAACAGGCCGAGCAAATTCAAGGAATCGTGCTGGCTCCCACGCGTGAATTAGCAGTCCAAGTGGCTGAGGAATTAAATAAGATTGGGCAGTTTAAAAGGATCCACGCTTTGCCCATTTATGGTGGACAAGGAATCGATTGGCAGATCAGGGCTCTGAAGAAAAGACCTCACATTATTGTGGCGACTCCGGGACGTTTGATGGATCACATGCGGAGGCGGACAATCCGCCTGAATGAAATCAAAATTGTTATTCTCGATGAAGCGGATGAGATGCTGAACATGGGCTTTTTGGAAGATATCGAAACAATACTCAAGGAAATCCCAGAAGAACGTCAGACCTTGCTCTTTTCGGCCACGATGCCCCGCCAGATTCAAAATATTGCTCAGCGGTTTATGAAGGATCCGGAGCTGATTAGTATTAAGGCGATGGGGGTTACGGTCTCCGATACTGAGCAACATTATGTCGAAGTCTCGGAACGACTAAAATTCGATGTGTTATCACGCCTCCTCGACATTCAATCACCGGACTTGTCCATCGTTTTTGCACGAACCAAGCGGCGGGTTGATGAACTTTCTGAGGCTCTGAGTAAACGGGGTTATTCGGCGGAAGGAATCCACGGTGACTTGACCCAGAGTAAAAGAGACAGTGTCTTGCGCCAGTTTAAAGACGGATCGATCGAAATTTTGGTGGCCACGGATGTGGCTGCTCGAGGCTTAGACATTAGTGGAGTGACCCACGTCTTTAACTTCGATATCCCCCAAGATCCCGAGAGTTACGTCCATCGGGTCGGGAGAACGGGTCGGGCCGGAAAAACGGGCTTAGCCATTACCTTAGTCACCCCTCGGGAGATGGGGATGCTCAGACTCATTGAACAGGTTATTAAGCGGAGGGTCGTACGGAAACCGATTCCGACGATCATCGAGGCTGTGGAAGGTCAGCAGCGCTTAACGATGAATGAGATTTTGAGAGTCATCGCCGAAGAAGACATTGAAAAATATAAGGGAGTAGCTGAAGAGTTACTGTCTGAAAACGACTCGGTGACCCTGTTGTCGGCTGCCTTGAAAATCATCACCAAGGAACCGGAAGCTGTTGAGGTTCGTTTGACGGAACCGGCTCCTATGCGCGGAAGAAGCATGGGCAATGCCAGACCTCCACAGGCGAATTATCACAGAGACGGCTTCGGACAGAAGGCGGATACTTGGACTCGCAGAAAAGGCAACGATGTTCGTGGAGGCGCAGCCGGAGCTCAAAGGGGCCGAGATAACAAGAGAAACGGCTAATCTAATCAGATTGGTATCAAGAAAACTTGAAATAGTTTGGAGAAAAAGGTGTTAGGTTTCACCTTTTTCTTTTTTATTCACTAATGATTTATCTTGATGAGGTACACTCGTAATGGTATAATTTAGAAGAGTAAGGCGGTGTACGGATGGAGAAAGAAATTAAAGAAGTATTAGGGCTTATACTCAATAAACTTGATGGGCTAGAGTCACGAATGGAAAGATTCGAGTCGCAAATGGATAGGTTCGGGTCACGAATGGACAGATTAGAGTCGCGACAAGAGGAAATATACATGGTTGTTAAGGCCATAGAACATAATAATGAAGTGCATGGGGCAGAAATCGATCAGATTAAGTTTAAGCTACACTATATTGAGGGGACGTTTAAGGCTATAGGGGATGTAATTACAACCGGAAGGCGATAAAATGATGTTCTAAATCACTTAGAACTTTTTGAGGAAGGGTCGAAGGATAATGCTCTAATCCGTCGAATCTTAATTTAAAGTAAGGCGTGATGAGAGTGGAGGTTAGTTCTGTGATTTATGAAGTGTGTGTACTCGTGGCTACAATTATTTTAGGTGTGTTAGGCCTCGAATTAGTGCTTTGGGTGCGCTCAGTTCGGAAACTCACAAATGAGGCAAAGCAATCGATTCAGAATCTAAATGCGCATCTTCCGCATCTGCTGGAGGATGTCCAAGCCGTGACCGCGGTTGTCAGAGAAACCACTGAGCAGGTGGGTGGTACGGTGAATCAAGCTGCGTCGGGTCTTGAAGAATTGCAAAGGAATCCTTTGCGCTTTATTGCCGTCTTTTTGGAGTCGGCCAAGCAAGTGATTGAGTTATGGCACGACATTCGCAGTCGGAAAAAGTAAGTCCCGAACCGCACAGTGCGGTCCGGGACTTACTTTTTGGGGCAGTGCCCGCTTATTCTTCTTCTTGAGGAGGGATTTCTGTATTAACTTCAAGAGCCATTTCAGGTTGATCCTGGAGAGGCTCTTCTACTTGTATATCGTTATCAGTATTTAAGGCAATAGGGCTGGATTTTCTTATTTTTAAGGATTCTTGTATAAAGCTTTGCAGGTCTTCGGCTAAGTGTTTGCCTTTATCTACCAGATCTGTCCCTTGCTGCTTCAATGCCCCGACACGATGGGACGTGACGTCTCCGACGCGTTCTCTGGCGTTGCCGGATTTTTTGCAGAGTCCTTGACGTAATTCTTTCCCACTTTTGGGGGCAATCATTAGGCCGACTACTGCCCCGGCCAGGCCTCCAACAAGGGCAGCCACGGCGATAGTGCTGAGGTTAGTATTCTGTTGGGATTTGTGCATTCTTAGCATAAGATCAATCCTTTCTTTATTAATTTATGTTCTTGATGCATTCTATCATACTGCCAGTAAAAGGTCGAAGGGTTTGGGTCTATTTTCCAAGTTTGTTATGCGCTGTGTCTAAAAGATCCGCCTGCTATCCGGCGGATCTTTTTATGACGAGTGCGCTATGGGTTTGGGGATAATAATTGCGGAGTTCCTGACGAAGGACTTTCCGCGACAGAGTTTAAGAGCGCCCCATAGAACGCATGGTTTTGAAGTTGGCCTTTCAAAGAAAACGAGGGTGTTTTAATTGCAGACGCTGAGTAATACGGAGCGTCCTTTTCAATGCCAAGCAGTAAACAGTAACGTTTATTGAGAAGGCTGTACTGAGTTTCTACTAATAGTAGTTCAAGCACAGCAATTTCTACATACTCCGGGGCTGCGTTATCTAGGTGGTTCCAGGCATATCCCATCTTTATTCTTGTTTCTTCAATTTCTGTAAGCAAGCGTTCTGCCTCGCTAAGCTGTGGTTCTTCAGGGGAAGAGAAAGATGCTAAAAGGTTATCAATTAAAGCCTTTACACTCACACTAATACAGCCTCACCTCACTTACTGTGCTTGACAGATATAAAAGACAAAACTTAGTTTATCTTTGCTCAGTCTGTAGAAATATATGTATGCCTTAGGTGGGATATGATAAATAAATCTTAATTGATGGCTAGAAAAAGTGGTTCAAAACTATGCTGTTATAAAACTCGCCTTTTTTGGGAAAGACTAGAAATAGTCTAAAATTTAAGAGGTGATTTTTATTTTATTGCCATACCGACGATGTCGGAAATCCTCGGCGATATTCCTGTGTGGGATGATGTGCTTGTTTCTGTGGCAAGTCAGCATTTATCCTGTTCTGGGACAAGGGAGCAACAATGGGGTCGTGCTTCCTGATAATATGGCCAAGGAAGAAACAAAGGACGTAAACAATGGAAATGATAATGTGCTCGAGAATGCAAAGACAGGGATACTTAACATTTCAGTTCAGCCTGGAGAAACCTTGTGGAGTTTAGCTCAAAGGTATCAAACTACGGTCGAAGAAATTGTAAGGCGCAACCATTTGAAAAGCCCAAATCAAATTAAAGTGGGAGAAGCCTTATCGGTTCCGAAGGGAGAAAAAGAACAAGAACAAGAACAAGAACAAGAACAAGAACAAACAACTGAAGACGTTGTAACTAAGTCTGGCAATGTGTCGTGGTGGGTAAATATTTTGCGTAATATACCGGCTTTTACAGCCGTTAATAAACAAGGGTCAAGTGCTTCCCGTTCGAGTGATCCCCAAACGTTACAGCCAGTGCCTAAAATTCAAACTTATGATATCGTCGTAAACGAAGACGCCCAGTTGATCGATCAAGACGATACTCAAAAACGAGTCGAGCAAACAACGGTTCCACCAAAGACTGAAAGCCAGGTGCTTTCACGAGGCTTAGGGCATTTGGTGTCCAGCGAGGATGTCGAACTTTTATCTCGTGTCATCTATGGCGAAGCTCGGGGTGAAGATTTTGAGGGACAAGTAGCCGTTGGAGCGGTTGTACTCAATCGCCTGAAAGACCCACGTTTCCCTAAAACTATGCGGGCTGTCATTTACCAATCAGGTGCTTTTACAGCAGTGGAGGATAAACAGATTCAACTGGACCCCAATGATCAATCCTTCAAGGCAGCCGAAGCGGCCCTTTCCGGCCTGGATCCGACGAACGGAGCCTTATTTTACTTCAACCCCCGTCTCGCCACAGATAATTGGATCAAGAGTCGATCCGTCATTAAACGGATTGGAAACCATACGTTTAGTATCTAGGTATTAAAGAAGTTTTTATGAGAAAACTCCCGCAACAAGTTGCGGGAGTTTGTTTTTTATTACCCAAGAATCGCAAATCTCAGTTATGGGATAGAGGCAAGGATGCAGTATGTTCAGGGAAATTATGCCATCACTAGACAGCGGATGTGCGCTGGACTATACGTTCCACGTTCTAGGCCCGGGACGCAGTATGACACAGCGCGACGTCTTTACGTAAGCAGCCTAGCAAACTTCCGTTCAAGCGACTGACCCCAGACACGGGGCAGGGCACAAGGATGTGCACTGCCGGCCATGCGACAAGGATGTCGCTTTGGCCGAAACACTCATTCGTGTTTCGCCCCGCTCCCCAAAGCCGGGAGCTTGAACGGTTAGTTTGCTCTGCGTCGTAAGCACCGAGCGCTGTGTCATACAAGTCTAGCTTGTTTGGTGTTTGGGTGGGGCGTCTCCTTTGTGTAAGGTAAAGAAGGCAATCTCAGGAGGGACGTTAAAGCGTAAGGCGATAATGCTTTCACCAATGCCTCGGCTGACATAAAGGGGAACCCCGTTAATGACGTGGTAGCCTTCGTATATTCCTTCATCGCCGAGATAGGTATTGGTGATGAGGGGCGGGAGTCCGGGAAGGCGGATTTGACCGCCGTGGGTATGTCCGGCGAGTAAAAGGTCTGCTCCGTTTTCCGCTACATCGTCGAGGCAGTCAGTGGAGTGGGCTAAGACTAGGCGAAAGGGTGGCGTGGGGGTGGGAGGAGAGCTAAGAACTTTTTGATAGGCTAAATCTACGTCGTCATGCTTGGTAGCCGGGTCGTCGACTCCGATGATCCAGAGATTAAGGTTCGCTAAAAACGAGGCTTGGTTAAGTAAGGGTTTCCACCCTAGGTTTTGCAGTTGGTGAAGGTATCGTTTAAAGAGGGTATGGGAAAGGTTGCTGTAATCGTTATTTCCCATGACCACGAATTTTCCGTAGGGGGCGGAAAGTTTTCCTAAGTAGTTATTTGCTTTATCAAGGTCTTTGCTGCTGGAAATAATGTCTCCGGTGATGACGAGGAGATCGGGTTTTTGAGTCATCACCATCTGGTCAATATGTTCCGGGGTAATCCTTAGGGTTTCCAGATGCAAATCGCTGAGTTGGCAAATCATTTTTCCCTCTAAAGCGGCAGGCAGGTTCGGGTAATACAGATCCCAAGATTCACGTTTTAGGGCTAAAGTATCATGGTCTGCCCAGAGGAGTACTCCTGCACTACCAAGGGGTACTGTAGAAAGCAGACAATGGTTCGCTATAAAACTGCCGATACAGGAGAAAAAAGTACGGCGGGATATCTTTTTTGTAAGCAGTGGGGGAAGTTTTTCAGGCATGGCTGCCTCCTCAATTATTAGTTTGCCCACATGAGGTATTCAGAACCCTTCCATTTAGACTATCATATCATGTAATAAGGTTCCATTGAAGTAATTAAATAAAGGAGGGAAGCATGGTGAATTTCGGTGGGAATAAACCAAATAATTCTTCTCGGCCCATCGGACCGCAGGGGTTCTCTATGCAATTACCTAATGGTCAATCAGGTCCGGGATATTCTCCGGGAGCGATTCGCGATACGCTAGGTTCAGGCCTTAAAGCCAGTGGTTTTTTCCAAAAAGATGGACAAATTCAAAATTCACGGGGGGGATTTATCGGAGCTAAGCAACCGCCGCCTTCTGGAATGGGTGGAGGATACTATCAAAATTCAGGGTATCCGGGCGGGTATAACCAAGGTCAAGGGTATAACCAAGGTCAAGGGTATAACCAAGGTCAAGGGTATAACCAAGGTCAAGGATATAACCAAGGTCAGGGATATAATCAAGGTCAATTTCCAGTGGTAAATCCTGCGATGGGTCAACCACGACAGCTTATTCTGCAAGCCGCACAAGACGGGATTATTGGCAATGGTGCGGCTACGATTTCGCCGGACAACAGTTTTCTGCTGATTGCTAATCTTCCGGTGCCGCAAACCTTCCTTGGGCAAGGACAATCAGGGGTCTATGCAGCTTACTTGGTCGATGACAAAGGGCAGACCGGATTTTTGGCGGGGATCTTACGGCCCGTCGGGAATGGGGTTTATCGGGCGCAGTTCCAAAGTCAGGTCCCACTTAATTATTACAGTCGTGTAGTTGTTTCAGTGGAAAACCCAACTCAGCTTGGGCAGGCTCCGATTGGACCGATCATCTTGAAGGTCCAAGAACCCGTGGGAATGATGACGTTTCTTAATCCAATGAAAACTACGGCCTCGACAGTCTGGGGAAAAATTTCAGGATTAATTAGTGGTCGGAAAAAACCGGCAATTAGTCCGGAAGCCGCTCCAATTAATCCGGATCTGCTAGAATCTCTCAATCAGATGGGTGTCGTTCCCGAAACTATGGTTGCCCCGAATGCCCCCATGCCTCCCATGCCGGCAATGCCTCCCATGACTCCTCCGCTTGGACCAAATTAATTTCTTGTTGAGATTAGAACATGCCGATCTTAGCGTTTGCTTTAATTCTTAGGGGTAGACGATTCATAGTATTCTATGAATTATCTACCCCCGTTTTTTTCTAAAAGTGGTGTTTCAGTTCTTTAAAGAAGAAACAGGATGAGTACAATCAAGGTAAGAAGCCCAAAAGTGCCTATAGTCACGGTAATGCCGATTGTCGCCCAAGATATTTGGGCAAAGACTGCATTAGGGAAAAAGACAATCAGAAAGAAGAAGGAAGTCGCCAAAATACCTGCACCAACGGGTGGGGATTGCAGCAACGGAACTAGCCGCCTAAATCCATAATCGTAAGTCGCCGGCTCATTGGGGTCCAAACATTCTTGCCGATAATTATTGGCAGGAAAAGAGGAATTAAAGCGTCGAGCCAGCAGCGGCATGGCTGATTCCTCCCTTCCAACCATTGTGCTTGGTAACATTCCCGTGGGCGTTGGCACTACTATTTCCGTTTCCGTTTGGAGGTCCTATGCCGGTTATTTCGATTAAGAACTGAGCAATTATTATACCGAGAGCGATAATTAGGTTGCCGGGTGCTCCTGGGATTTCGAAGAGAGGCACGTTAAAGGCTGTATCGGGGCTTCCGTCAAAGGGGGCCATAGTAGCTGAGACGACCAAGGAAACACTCAAGTTATCGGGAAAAAGAGGTTCGTCCGGACCGACCGGACCTAAGCCTTGCCCAGGAGCCGGTTGAATCGGTGAACGCATTGGGAGTTGCCCGCTGATGGCGGCCTGCATGAGTTGGGTTAATTGTGGTAAGGTCAGGGTCACAGGATATAGATCCGGGGTTGCCCGGGATAGGTTGGGTGGATGAGCCAACGCCCTTTTGAAGAGAAACGTCATCAGAATATCTAGGCTGGCAACAATCAAGGCGGCAAACTGAATTTTCGTCGAAGCCAAAGGGAAAATCATGGCACTGACGGGGCAAAACTTTAAATTACGTCGAATAGGGCTGTCCACTAAGATGGAAAACGAGAAAGGAGCCGCCGGCAACGAGGGCGTACAGTCAGAGCAATTAATCACGGCGTTCCTCCTTTCTTATAACCATCAAAACCAAGTGCGAATGGCTACCCATAACCCTAACAAAATGACGATTAGGAACGCAATTAAAGTCACAGGATGCGTGATATCGTTAATAAAATGGGGTCCGTGATAACCATTGGGTCGCACTTAATAACACTTCCCTTTTAATTATTGCTGAGTAAAGCCGGGCGGAAGTTTGATACCTTTTAACATCTCCGGTGAGATTTGCATCTTCTCCATAGCGTTTCCGCCACTGATTTTGTCAAGAATTTGCTGGGCCATGCCTTTGAGCTCCTCCGGAATGGGCAGGTCATTGGCAGAGGGCAATCCATACATAGAAGTGGTAAGAGTTAAGTTCACCATAGCCATAAGTTTTTCGTATTTCTGCTGTTGGACAAAGTACGCTTTAATCAGAGGATGTTTATTCATAAGACGGATTTTAAGATCAAGAAGCGCTAAAGAATCTTTTTCGGGGACGATCTTACTGATCATTTGCGTCGTCACGAGCCCACGTTCTTTATCCTGATACTGGCTAAAAGCTTCTTGGCTTAGAGGATCAGCCATAATGGCAGCTTCAGCAGCTTTTAGGCCCTGTATTTCAGGGGTCTGAGACAGAGCTTCCCCCAATTCGCGGGCTTTGTCAATGTAATTCATGAGGATACCTCCTTTTTTCCTTATACAAAATATGCGTTAAAGGGCTTACTGGTGTATGATGAGTCGTAAAGAGTGTTCTGAAAAAAATGCTGTTTGGAGATGAAGAAGGAATGTCGTGAATGGGTGTAGAATGTTTAATTTTAGAAAGGGGAGATGTTTTTTGCGTACGTATCGCATGGAAATACGCTTAATTCAAGCCGCTGTTGGGCTTGCCATAATCGTGCTGATCGCTGGTTTTTTTGGATTATGGGGGCATAATGGCAAAGTAACCGGGAATACGGCGGTTACAAATCCAGCCCAAACGCTCAGCAATAAGAAAATAGTCGCCTTAGGAGACTCCTTTACCTCAGGGTATCCTCTGGACGCGGCCCATTCTTGGCCGCAGCGCACAGCGGATGTACTCAAAGTCTCCGTGGTCAATAAGGGAAAATCACATCAAATAGCAAAAGACCTACTCGCTCGCTTTGACGCCGACGTAGTGGCCGAAAAACCGGGTCGAGTCATTATTTTTGCAGGAATCGGAGATGCCATTCAGAAAGTGCCCCTGAAAGAAGTACAAACCAATATCGAGGGCATGATAGCCAAGGCAAAAGCCAATCAAATTATCCCAATCCTTGCCCTGCCAATCGAGTACCCTGGAGCACAAAAAAATGTCCAAGATATTCGCGCTTGGGAAATGAGCTACACCAAGAAAGAAAATATCCTGACCCTCGACTTCGCTTCCGCACTATTTGATGCCAGTGGGAAATACTTGAGCGGTTTAGTCTCAAGCGGAGGGTATCCGACTGCCAAAGGCTACGAAGCCATGGGAGATTACGCAGCAAAAATCCTCAAGTAGGGGAGGATCCGCGAGACACGCCCTCGGCACTTGCATTCGTCTAGCCAAACTAAGGCTTTAAACCCTGATGTAAGCGGGCAGGATTCCCGGCCAAAGCGACATCCTTGTCGCATGGCCGGCGGAACACATCCTTGTGTTCCGTCCTGCTTATGAAAGAGGGTTTAAAGCCAAGTTTGGCTAAGACGACTGCAAAGGCGTCGGCCGTGTGATCGCGGACCCTCCGGGCTGGGGTCCTGTGGGCGTGGAGTGCAGAGTGCAAGTAGGGATGGTTCTTACTTGCATTTCGAGGCCTTGATTGCGTTTATGGAAATGCTTATTGAGAGAACATCCTCGTTAAGAAATTCGCACATGCAAACGTCTTCCCCAAGAATGCATTTACGTCGAAGACGAAAACAGCCTCCCAGAGCGCCTAAAGTCGTTCCCCCCCGTTCGCCCTCAAACCCCCGTGGACCCAAGCCCAGAGGAAGTTTCTTAGCTAAGAGAAGCACGTTAGCGGAATTGCGTCAATGAGCGCAGACGATAAGGCGTAAAGAAACGCAACGGGACTTGTCCATGGATGGACTGATGTCGCGGTGCCAAGGATGGCAAGGAGCGAGGCACATTCAGAAAAGCCCAGAGGTTTTGCGTTTTAGCCTTAGCGTCAAGGGAATAGCAATGGAGCATGTGCGAACGGGCTAAGACACTTCCTCTCCCCAATGGAGGGCTAACCGGGCAACACCAAACCGATTAACGCAAAGAGAATAAACCCAGTCGTCCCGCCCAACAGAGCATAATGTGGGTGCCGTTCACGGGAGAGCGGTATCAGCTCGGCGAAGACCAGAAAAATCATCGCACCTGCAGCGAAGGCAAGAAAGAAGGCCAAGGAATTCTGGACGCTTTCCAGAGCGAGGATCCCGAGTAAAGCTCCGAAAGGAGTAAAAAAGGCGATTGCAATATTCAGTAGAAGAATTTTCCACCAACGGATCCGAGCCATGGTTAAAGGCGCAGTCGTCGCCATTCCTTCAGGAAGATTGTGTAAGGTTATGGCCAAAGCAATCAGAAGCCCGAGACCCGGAGCAGCTTCTTGACTAATGGCGATAGCCATGCCTTCCGGGATATCATGTAAAGCGATCCCGGTGGCGATGAGGAGTCCGGTCCTTTTCAGACGTTGACGACGTGACAGCGGGAGATCACTATCAGCGGGGACATTAAGTTGTTTAGCCGCCAGGAACATAAAGAGAAGGCCCAAAGCAAATCCGGCACCCACCTGAAGCGGCGGACCACTCTGCCAAGCACTCGGAAGCAAATCGAGAGTTACGACCGCCAGCATTACCCCACCGGCCCCCGCTATGAGGGAGGCGAGAACCCGCTCTTGCGGCTTACCGAACAAAAGGACAAGCAGGCTGCCGAGCGTCGTAGCCAGCCCGGCAATCGTACTAATCCGAAGGATTTCGAACACGTCGTACATGAGAGACTCCTTTCTATGAGCTAACTTTATCCATATTTATGGCTCAAAGCGGAAATTTATACAAGTAAAAAGGTATTGTCGCCAACTTTAAGTGAATTCTCATGATCTTACCAGGAAAGGAATAACAAAGGGACGGTTCTGTTGCTTCCACTTTGGAAGCAACAGAACCGTCCCCTCGTTTTTCTGGAACCTGTACTATTTTGTGGGACAAAGCATAGGTTTAGAGTGAGGGAAAACATCAATGGCTAAAAATACGTCTGGGGAAGGGGCAAAAAATATGAAACTGCAGGTGCGAAACAGTTTAATCACGGGAGTTGTGATCTTAGGTCTGATTTTTCTGGCGGGCTGTGGAACCTTGGAGACGTTAGTGAACAAAGATGGAACGGGAACTTCATTGGGCGATTTTATTGGCGGGGATAAAACCACCCTACCGGCGGTTGCCCCAGCCACAACAGAAACGCCAGCGGCAACCGGCACGGAATCGATGACAATTGCACTCTACTTTGCAGATTCCACGGGTAGGTATCTAGTGAAAGAACAACGTAGCTTGCCAAAAACGGTAAGTCTAGCCAGAGAGACAGTGACTCAGTGGTTAAAAGGTCCTGCAGGTATAAAAGGAACGACTTTGCAGGCAGCTGTTCCCACGACCACGATGCTGCTTGATATCGCCATTAAAGGGAATGTGGCCATCGTCGATTTGAATAAAGAATTTCTTCAACCGAATCCAAAAGTTTCCCCAGAAGTTGCTCTATATGGACTCGTCGATACATTGACCCAATTTTCGACAATCAAGCAAGTACAGATTCGTATCGAAGGTAACCCTATGACCAAGTATGGAACCATCGATGCTACAAGGCTGGTCAATAAAGCGAGTTTAATTAAGGGAGTTGCCTCCACTAACCAAATCGTTCCAAGTTCGGGCATAGGAAGTTCAAGCTCAGGAGGAATAGCACCAGACAAAACAAGTAACGGAGCGTTGCCAAGTTCTTCTAATAATCCTAATTCTCCGAGTTCTATTAATCTTTTCGATTATCCACCCAGTTCTACCTAAGGAGGATCCACGAGACACGCCCTCGGCACTGCATTCGTCTAGCCAAACTAAGGCTTTAAAGCCAAGTTTGGCTACGACGACCGCAAAGGCGTCGGCCGTGTGATCGCGGGCCCTCCGGACTGGGGTCCCGTGGGCGTGGAGTGCAAGTAGAGCGAGTGCAAGCAGGAGTGCAAGCAGGGACGGTTCTTACTTGCATCCCATGGCCTCGACGACTTCCCCAAGAATGCATTTACGACGAAGACGTAAACACCCCCCGAGCGCCTAACGTCGTTCCCCCCCCCTGTGTGGACCCAAGCCCAGAGGAAGTTTTTTAGCTAAGAGAAGCACGTTAGCGGAATTGCATCAATGAGCGCACAAATGCAAGTCAAGAACCGTCCCCGACTTGCATTTGTGCGCTCATTGACGACTTCCCCAAGAGCGTGCGAACGTGCTAAGACACTTCCTCCAACCCCAAAGCAAGATGCAAGCAAGAACCGTCCCCACTTGCATCCAAGACACTTCCTCCCCGTAATTTTCCGTTCATCTCTAATTAATCCTTAGATGTACAAGCCTCAAATGTATGATAGTATATAATTATCAAATATCTAGGGGATGGAGGGAAATAGATGGCACAAACTGCAGAGTTGACTAAGCAGTTAGAGGAGACCTTAAGACGTGCTAATACTATTTTGTTCAAGCACGGTCGATCGGTTCTGATTGGCATGGAGATTTCTGCACTTCAGTTCAATGCGCTCTTAATTATTCGGGAATTTGGCCCCTTAACGATGGGAGATTTAGGGAAACATTTGTTTGTCGCCTGTAGCACGGCGACTGACTTGGCGGATCGGATGGAACGGTCGATGCTCGTCGAACGGATTCGAGATCACAAAGACCGGAGAGCGGTCAGGTTGCACCTGTTAGCCAGAGGGAATCAAGCTCTTGATGCGGTGATCATTGAACGACAAAATTTTATCGGTGAAGTCCTCGAGGATTATACCAAGGAAGAATACGTGGAATTGTTGCGTGGCCTGGAATTACTGGCCGAGCGCATGGAAATGAAATAATTTAGTTGCTTGGGCCTTCGTCAATATACCTTCGTTTAAGGAAGCTTAAACGAGGGTATTCTTAATTTAATCGCCACTTAATCTCTACTTAATCTCTACTAAATCTAACATCTTAATACAATCTTGAGAACTTTCCTAAACACTTCTGAAATGTTAGCGGTATACTGAATAAAAGACAGTAAGATACAAATAAAGGCAAAGAGATAAAGAGATAAAGAGTAAGAAGGTAGAAAGGCCTGAGTTACAGGTGGGTCTTTTACCATAAGTGGGAGTGATAGATGTGGGGACAAAAATTATTTTGGTGGATGATGAACCGGAAATCCTAACCCTTGTCAGAGATTACCTTTCACGGGAAGGCTTAACTGTCCTGACAGCCCTAAATGGCACTGACGGGATGAAGCTGATTGAACGTGAAAACCCGGACCTCGTGCTGTTGGATTGGATGCTTCCAGGGATGAGTGGGCTGGAAATGTGCAAACACTTACGTGAGACGAGTACGATCCCAATTATCATGCTTACCGCAAAATCAGAGGAAATCGATCGAGTTTTGGGCTTGGAGTTCGGGGCCGACGACTACATTGTTAAGCCTTTTAGCCTGCGGGAATTGGCAGCGCGGATTAAAACAGTCCTGCGTCGTTCATCAGGGGTGGTGCAGGAGACTAATTCTTCGATCTTAATTCGCGGCGAACTGAATATCGACGTCACAAGCCATAAAGTCATGAAAAGAGGGCAGGAACTTTCCTTAACACCCACTGAATTCAACATTCTCCATTTATTGGCAACCCGTCCTGGTACGGTTTATAGTCGTCTGCAGCTTTTGCGTCAGGCCATGGGGGAGGAATATCTCTATTATGAACGCTCTATTGATACTCATGTCTCAAATTTGCGCAAGAAAGTTGAAGACAACCCAAGTGATCCGAAATATGTGGAAACTGTGTTTGGTGTAGGCTATCGCTTTGGTGAAGGGATATGACCTTACGGCGTAAGTTTATTCTCGCCCTCATTGGGATGGTTTTTTTTATGTCAATCGTCTTCACCTCCATTGCTTTAACGTCAACTCAAGCTTTGCTTGGACATGCTGAAACCTACGTGCAACAAGCCTCTGGTGAGCGCATCAATCAGTTCTTGAGTGTCTACTATGAGGGTCACGGTGGCTGGGGTGGGGTTCAGGACTATGTTTCAAGGATCACGGATTCGTCGGATCAGAAATTGGGGCGTCCCCCGCGTGACTTCGAACGCTTTGTAGTTTTTGACAATAAAAATCAAGTGGTGGTTGACACGGCCAAGAAAGATCTTGGGAAACAACTTGCTCAGTTCCCGGTAGACAACAAAATCACAAAACAATGGCAGGAAATCAAGGTGGGCGGTAAAACGGTGGGGCATTACTGGCAAGATCAACGTCCCAGCGCTATGGATGGTAGACTGGCCAAGACGATTGGAACCTCGATTATCCAGGCAATGCTCATTGGGCTGATCCTCACTTCCTTGGTGGCTCTGCTCTTGGGGCTGTTATTGACCCGGCATTTCACGAAACCCCTTAATCGGCTCATGGAAGCCGTGCGGAAAGTGGGGAAAGGGGATTTGTCTTCGCGGGTTGAGGTCAAGGGAAAGGGAGATATTGCGATCTTGGCCCAGGATTTCAACCGGATGACGGAACAATTGACCCGTAATGAGGAAGTAAGGCGCAACATGGTGGCGGATATTGCCCACGAATTGCGGACACCGCTGGCGGTTATTCTCGGAAAACTGGAATCGATTCAGGAAGGGGTCCTTCCCTCGACGCCGGAAACAATCCTCCCGATTCATGATGAGACCTTACGTCTTATCCGCTTGGTGCGAGATCTCCAACAGTTAAGTTTGGCGGAAGCCGGTAAATTGCCGATGGCTATGAGATCAGTCAAGCTTCGCCAGATCGTGGAGAGAATTACGGAGCAATTTGCCATTGAATTCGAGGAACGGGGGCTGCAGCTTGAGGTGATAGGGGATGTACCGGAAATTATCGGTGATCCCGATCGGTTAACCCAAGTTTTTGTCAATTTAATTGGCAACGCTCTTTTGCATACCCCGGCGGGTGGCTCTCTGCGCGTGTTGTTGGCGGAGGTCGAAAGGCCCCTGGAAAACGGGTTGATCAAGGATGAAGCAGCGCATCGTTTGCGTGACGTGTTCCGGCGTATCGGTGAAAAAGCGGAAGAAAGCAAAGAAGGAAACAGCGCCGTTGATTTGCGGTCCCGCGGCTGGGTTCAAGTGACGGTGGAAGATTCCGGAGAGGGAATCCCGGAGGAAGAACTCGACCATATTTTTAATCGTTTCTACCGTGTCAATAAAGCCCGGGAGCGGGAAAGCGGGGGGACGGGTTTAGGGCTGGCGATTGCCAAGGAGTTCATCCAGGCCCATGGGGGTTCCATTCATGTGGAAAGTAAACCGGGCGTGGGGAGCAGTTTTCGAATTTATTTACCGGTGAAAAATGGAAATGCTGAAATGAATACCTTGACAATATCTTAAGAAGTCCTTCGTTGTTTAACCATATTCCTGTGATATATTTAGCAAAGAATTTAATTGATGATCGCAATGATATTTTATTTTCAAAGAACACGATGATAGAAAAGGAGTAAGAGCATGAACAAAAAATGGGTGACTATTGGGGTCTTAGGTGTCCTGGTCTTGGGAGGAGGTTATTGGGGGTATAAACATTTTACGACTAAACCTGTTGTAGCCACCAACATTACGGCCAAAGCGAAAATGGGAAATGTGAGTAAGGTGATTACTGCAACCGGAACGGTTAATTTCCCCCACTCGATACCGTTAACGTTTAAACAAGCCGGACAGATCGTGGCTCTCAATGTCAAGACTGGGGATTCCGTTAAAGCTGGTCAAGTGCTGGCTAAGACAGATGATACAAGTCTCCAGGAGACTGTTGCACAACAGCAGGCATCCTTAACGTCAGCTCAGGCTAAACTTGTTTCCGATAAAGAGGCGTTTAATACCCAAACCCTCGCTGCGGCTCAGTCGGCAGTCGCTCAGGCGCAGCAGGGAGTAGCCACTGCGCAGCAAGGTTTAACCACTGCCCAACAGAATGCTGATCCGAATTATTTAGCCAACCAGGTCTCCTTGGCCAAGGCGGCTGTTCTACAGGCAAGTAATGATTATGCCAAGGCGCAGCAGACTGGTACTGCTTCCTCTACAGCGCTTGCTCAGGCTCAAACTGCCCTAACAACGGCTCAGAATGCTCAAAATGGAGGAGCGGCGCAGGCTTTAATTGCTGCTCAGGCGCAATGTACTTCTGCTCAGGCCAGTTTAAAGTCGGCTCAAGCTCAATTGGCTCTACAAGAACAAGGCCCAACACAGTCGGTGATTGCCTCGGATGAAGCGGGTATTACCACAGCTCAGGTCCAGCTTGCCAGTGCGCAACAGGCTCTGGCGAATGCGGAAATAATAGCGCCGGTGGATGCAGTGATTGTCAGTGCGCCGCTTCAACTGGGCCAACAGTCGGACGCTACTTCAATTATCACGATCACTCCCGAGGCCAATAAACTTGAAGTGGATGCCTCGATCGCTCAGTCAGATATTGCTCAGGTCAAATTGGGACAAAAAGTGGATATTACTCTTGACTCGAACCCTAATCAACATATCAACGGGACGGTTAGTTTAATTGCTCTCCAAGGGACGATTGTTTCGAATGTCACAACATATTTGGTCACGTGCACGGTCGATCAACCCACCGATATCCTACGTGCAGGGATGAATGCCAATGTAAGTGTCATTATTGCAGAAGTAGATAATGTTCTAACCGTTCCCAGCGAAGCGGTCAAAACCAGAGGAACCAGAACAGGTGTCATGGTACCAATGACTGCAAGTACTAATGCGGGACAAGGGGCTCCGGCCGGTCAAAAGTCTACTCAAGCCAATAGCTCGACCAATGCAGGTTCGACCAATGCAGGCACAGCAAAAACAGGCACAGCAAAAGCAACGCCAACCGGTCAATATATTCCAGTGGTAGTCGGTCTCGACGATGGAACCAATGTAGAAATCAAAAGTGGTCTAACTGAAGGACAGGACGTCATTATCGGTACTCGTTCGTCCTCCACGGCAGCTAAAGCTAGTTCAGGATCTATTTTAGGCGGCGGTGGCGGTAATCCTGCCAGGGCACTGAGTGGCGGCGGTGGCGGCGGCCCTAGGGGTAACTAAGTTGAACTTGCTTTGACGAATAGGTTAGGAGGGGTGGCATTTGATAGATCTCAAAGGGATTAAAAAGATATATTCGAATGGTGATATTCAAGTTGCGGCTCTTAACGGGGTGAACCTTCATGTCGGAGCTAGTGAGTTCGTCTCCATTATGGGACCCTCCGGTTCCGGGAAGTCGACGATGATGAATATTTTAGGATGTTTGGACACGCCAACGGAAGGTGAATATTTTCTCGACGGAACGGATGTGGCGAAGGCCACTGGTAATGAATTGGCAGTAATCCGTAATCGTAAGATCGGCTTCGTCTTTCAGGGCTTTAATCTGCTGGCTCGCACGACGGCGGTAGAGAATGTAGAACTCCCGATGCTCTATGCCGGAATGGGAGGAAAAGAAAGACGGATACGCGCCATTGCCGCGTTAGAATCTGTCGGTCTGGGCAGTCGGATTCATCACCGTCCCAAAGAACTTTCAGGCGGGCAGCAACAGCGGGTAGCTATCGCTCGGGCGCTGGTCACAAACCCGGCGATTATCCTGGCGGATGAGCCCACAGGAAACCTTGATACTCGCTCCAGCGAAGAGGTTATGGCGATCTTTCAGCGCCTGCATGCCTCGGGAAATACAATTATTATTGTAACGCACGAACCGGATATTGCGGAATTTACCCAAAGGATTGTGCGTTTCCGCGACGGTCATATTGAAGGGGACGAAATCGTAGCAACCCAACGTAAGGCTCAGGCCCAAGTCCTCGAGGAGGGAGCAGCAAAGTGAACTTTTTTGAAAGTATCCGAGTCTCTCTCAGAGCTTTGCGAGCGAACAAACTTAGGTCAGCTTTGACCATGCTCGGGATGATTATTGGTGTAGCAGCCGTCATAGCCATGGTCGGAATTGGAAATGGAGCAACCGCTTCGATCACTTCCCAGATCCAAGGTTTGGGTTCGAACCTGCTCACGGTCAGCCCGGGACAGTCGAACGCCGGAGGGGTTAGAGGGGGGGCAGGTAGCTTAACTACTCTAACCATGACGGATGTTCCTAAAATTCAAGCAGCTGGATCGGCTGTGAAAGCTGTTGCACCAGTTGCCAGTACTAATGCTCAAGTGGTCTTTGGTTCAGGGAATACCTCCACGAGTATTACGGGTACAACACAGGATTATCAATTTATTAAAAATGTTAGTATGTCAAGTGGGCGTTATATTACGACTGCTGACGTGGATAGCAACGCACGAGTTGCTGTCCTCGGCCCGACGACTGTTACAAACTTGATGGGGGATGCGAATGCCACTGTCATCGGGAAAATTATCAAAATAAATAACGTGCCTTTTCAAGTCATTGGGGTGACAACGGCTACAGGATCAACGGGCTTTATGAGTAGTGACGATATGATTACCGCACCAATTTCAACCGTTCAAGAGCGCTTAATTGGTAAAACAACGTTGCGCAGTATTCTGATCTCGGCTGCTTCTGCGGATGTTATGCAAACGGCCCAGGATGAGATTACGGTGGCGCTGGAACAAGCCCATAAGATCCCAGCGGGCAAAGCTGATGACTTCACGGTTCAGAACCAGGCCGATATTTTAGCGTCCATGCAAGGGGTGACCCAAACCTTGACCATGCTCCTGGGAGGAATTGCGGGTATTTCCCTGCTGGTTGGGGGAATCGGGATCATGAATATCATGCTGGTTTCGGTTACTGAACGCACCCGGGAGATCGGGATTCGGAAAGCAATCGGGGCTAAAGGTAACGATATTCTGTTGCAATTCCTCATCGAGGCCATCGTGTTGAGTGTCTTGGGGGGAGGGATCGGTATTGCCCTAGGTACATTGGGGTCTAACCTGATCGGGACGGCCTTAAAGATGACTACCAGTATTTCTTTGACTTCTGTCTTGGTGGCCTTCGGCTTTTCAGCCGCGATCGGTATTGTTTTTGGAGTCTTTCCGGCGAAAAAGGCCGCTGCCATGGATCCCATTGATGCCTTAAGATTTGAATAAGTCTAAGATTTGTTTTTGGAAAGCAGGAAATTGGGTCAGAAGGCCTAATTTCCTGCTTTTTTGTACTAATCAGCCCCCCATGCGCTGTGCGGCACCACAAACTGACTTCAACGGCCCGCTTGCAGCGCTGCTTGTGGATGTTTAACAGACCCGGAGGTCAAAATAAAGGTAAATTATTGACTGCTGGCGAATGTTTTTAGGTGCGGAATTTGCTGATATACAGATTACTCGTTACATAATAAGAAGCAGAAGGAGCGGAATTAAAGTGGATTTGACCCTCCTGAAATGGGTGTTTTTACGTGTCTGTCTGGGTATCGCGGTCTATTTAGGCTTAAAAAAACCAAGTCTCCTAATCTCGTTGCTCGTGGGGGCAGTGGCTTTAGAGATTTCTGTGACTTGGTTTCCTCTGTTGGAACCGCTCAATTCTCAGTCGGTATTCAGTCTGGCCCGGATTCTCACTTGCGCTATTATTTTGGCTGCCCTTTGGCGTTTAGGAGTTGAACAAGAGAAACGTCAGAAATTGAAAGGGATTTTAAGTCTTTTTTTGTCTCGAGCCTTGTTAATTTACCTGGCGGTTGGGACTTTCAGCCTCCTTTATTCTGTTGGACGGGGACAAACAATCCTTCAAGTCGTGCGCTTGCTGACGTTTTTTTTGCTTTATCTTGGCGTCTGTCTGCTTGCAGAGCGCCAACATGCTCTCCTCCCTTTTCAAGTCGTCCATTGGGTTGGGGTCGCGCTTGTCCCCCTTGCCCTTTATGAAGGAATGACAAGTCAGCGTATCTGGCACTTGGCTGTGATGGTGGGTCACCGAGCTAATGCAACCTTTGTGGACCCCAATATTTTTGCCCGCTACTTGGTCTTGGCCATGGTTGCGAACTTGATCCTGCAGTACTTTAATCAGGCAGTCTGGAAACGATGTCTGTATTTTGGAGCGCTCTGTGGTTTATTAGGGGCGTTGGCCATAACCCTATCGCGTAGTGGGGTTGTTACTTTAGTTATTGTTCTTGTCCTTTTGCTGCTGCTTGTTCCCCGCCAACGGATGTTCCAGCCGATTGGGCTGATGGTGCTGATCGGGGCTGGGATTGTCGCTAAGTGGCCGATCGTTTGGCAGCGTCTGTTGACTATCCAGGACGAGCTTGGAGCCTTAAGTGAACGCAAAAATTTATGGAGGGCTTCCTGGTCGATGTTTACAAACCATCCAATCTTGGGGGTCGGCTTGGGAGGCTTTCAGAAGATGTTTATAACCACTTACTCCAGCTTTGGGAAAAGTGGACAGGTAACACTCTCCCATACAACGTTGCTTACCATTGCAGCAGAGCTTGGAATATTGGGGCTGACGGCACTTGCTTTGATTTGGCTGGCACTCATCCGGACGCTTAGGAGCCTGCGCAGTCTCGATAAAAATGGCTTCGAACGGTATCTTCCGGGTGTAGGGTACTTTTTATGGATTTTGACTATTTTTATTAGTTCACAATCGGAAGCGCGATTTTTCGAGGATCCGGTACTTTGGGTCAGTATGGGAATGATGCTTAGCTTGTTATAGGGAGAGCCAACTGTCGAGCATCAGCGTCATCTTTAGAGATGAAGGCTGGTGCTCTATAATTTATTGTCAAGCCGAGGAGGAAGAGTACATTTGTCTCAGCCTAAAAGAGCAAACTAAATGCCTACCGGTACACTTGCGTTAGGATTAAACCAAGAATAGTATAGTAGGGGAGATTTGTACCCGACGTTGACAACGATCATTCAGCCAAGGAGGCCTTTGGCAGGATATAAGGGGGAGAGGATTTGAAGAAACAACGTGTGATCGGTATATTTGACTCCGGGGTTGGTGGCCTGACCGTGATGAAAGAGATTCTGGAGCAATTGTTGGATGTCCGGATTGTTTATTTCGGAGATACGGCGCGGGTTCCGTATGGGAACCGTTCTCGCGAAGAGCTCATCCGTTTCGGAGAGGAGATTGTTACCTTTCTGATTGGGCAAGGGGCAGAAGTGATTGTTGTGGCCTGTAATACCTGCTCGGCTACGGCGCTTCCTGTTCTGCGGGATCGCTTCGATATTCCAATGATCGGCATGGTCGAACCGGGAGCCCGTTTGGCGGTGGAGAAAACAATTGCGGGCCGGATCGGCTTGATTGCCACGGAAACGACTGTGCGCAGCAAGGCTTATTCATCCGGCGTGAGTCGAGCGTTGGCTAAAGGGAGCGTTCCTGAAGACAAGGTGCTGCGAGAGGCCTGGCAAAATGGAGAACAGGCCATTGCTGTGGTCAAAGCCCAGGGGTGTCCTCTTTTTGTTCCTTTGATTGAGGCCGGGCTGTCCAACTCTGCAGAAGCTCGAGGAATTGCCCGTACTTATTTGGCTCCCCTCCAGGCGTCCGGGGTGGATGCCCTTATTTTAGGGTGTACCCATTACCCCTTCCTTGAAGAGGTCATTCAGGAGATTTTAGGGGACGATGTTTTGATCATTGACCCGGCTTTGGCGGTTGTTGAAGAGCTGCGCAAATTGCTGCAGCAGATGGACGGAGGTCGGCGGTTAGAGGCTGTTGTTTCAGCGGCGGACACGGTTTTGGGAAAAAACCATTGGCGGGTTCGTTATTTCGTGAGCGGGGATCCCGGACTTTTTCGACAAGTCGGAAATACGCTCATTCAACAACCCATTGACCTTGTGGAACAGGTGATGCCAAGTGAGTGCTAGGAGGAATCAATTGTGGAACAAAAAATCTTGGTTTTAGGGGTTATCGGGGCAGATGTTCATGCCGTGGGAAACAGAATTTTGGATTATGCGTTTACTCAAGCTGGTTTTAAAGTGATTAACATTGGGGTACTGGCAACTCAGGAAGAATTTATTCATGCGGCGATTGAAACGAATGCCGATGTGATTTTGGTTTCGTCCTTATATGGACACGGGGAGATCGATTGCCGGGGGTTGCGTGAAAAATGTCAGGAGACGGGAATTGGCAACATTCTGATGTATGTCGGCGGTAACTTGGTTTGTGGGAAATGCGACTTTGAGTCAGTCAAAGAACGTTTCTTGGCTATGGGTTTTGACCGGGTATATCCACCCGGGACAATGCCGGAGACGGCGATTGCCGATTTGCGGAAGGATTTAGGCATTACGGATACGGAGGATTAAAGGGGGGATGGACCTTGCAAGCAGTCCTTCTGATTGATTTTGGCAGTACGTATACCAAAGTGACGATTGTAGACCTCACGAGCGAGGAGATCATCGGGACGGCCCGAGCCGGTACGACGATTGCAACGAACATCATGGATGGGTTGAACGCGGCGTTAGCTCAAATTTCTGAACCTGACGAAGGCTGGAATTTCGTCCGTAAACTCGCTTGTAGCAGCGCGGCCGGCGGGCTGAAAATGATTGCCAGTGGTCTGGTTAAAGAGCTAACCGCTGAAGCTGCCAAACGGGCAGCCCTGGGAGCGGGGGCACGCGTGCTCCAAGTCTTTAGTTATGAGCTGACCTTACAGGATCTCGATAAGATTATCGCCGCCAAGCCGGATATCCTCTTGTTAGCCGGAGGAACAGACGGCGGCAATAAAGCCGTTTTACTTAAAAATGCAGAAATGCTTTGCGCCTTGCCAATCAGTGTTCCGGTCGTAATCGCGGGAAATAAAGTGGTGGCGGCGCAGGCAGCCGCTATCTTAAAAAAGCAACATCAGTTCGTGGTAGTGGCAGACAATGTGATGCCCGAACTCGGTGTCTTGTCCGTGGAGTCCGCGCGTTTAGCCATTCGAGAGGTGTTCCTAACCCACATTGTCCAGTCGAAGGGATTAGACAAGGCGGAGGAGTTTTTGGAGCGCATCATGATGCCTACGCCGGCTGCCGTCCTGGCGGCGGCAGAACTTCTGGCGCAGGGGCACGGCTCTGAACGGGGAATGGGAGAACTGATGATTGTGGATGTCGGGGGGGCCACGACGGATGTACATTCTCTGGCTAAAGGTGACCCGAGTAAACCTAGCGTGATGCTGAAAGGTTTGCCGGAACCTTATGCCAAACGGACGGTCGAGGGTGATTTGGGGATGCGTTACAGCGCGGAGGCTTTAGTAGAAGCATCCGGACGTCGCTTGTTCGACTATCTTGGCTGGACAGAGGATCAAGTGGCGTCTCAATTGAGTCTTTGTAAAGAGGATCCTTGGCGAGTTCCTCAAACGGAGGAGGAAGCCAAATTTGATGTGGCGATGGGCCGCATGGCCGTTGGTTTGGCGGTGGATCGTCATGTAGGAACGCTTGAGGTGGTTTATACTCCCTTCGGGGCGACCTATGTTCAGCATGGAAAGGATTTAACGCCGCTGCCGGTGGTGATTGGGACAGGAGGAGTTCTTCTCCATCATCCTGACGCTTTAGAAATCTTACAGGGGGCGGTCTTTAAGCCGGAGGAACCGACGATTCTCAAACCACAAAACCCTGTTTTTTATCTGGATAAAGAATACATTCTGGCAGCTATGGGTCTGCTTCGAGAAGTGGCACCGCAAGTGGCGCTGCGGATGATGAAAAAATATGTGGTCAAGCTATAGGAGGGTTCAATAATGGAATTAACAGTCCGACAGATGGACGCCGATGAGTTTCAGCGTCAGCGGCAGGAAGTATTGGGACAGTGGGAGACTGGTAAAGCGGTAGATCTTGAAGAAGCCGTTGCGTATCATAAGCGGTTACCTAAAAGTAAGATCTTTGCCGAAAAACTGGCTGAAGGAAAAGCCAAAGGGATCACCTTTGCTCAACCGCGCGCCGGTGTAGCGCTGCTCAATGAACATATTGAGTTGCTGCGCTTCCTTCAGGATGAAGGCGGGGCAGATTTCTTACCGTCCACGATTGATTCCTATACCCGTCAAAACCGTTATACCGAAGCGCAAGCGGGTATTGAAGAAAGCCAAGCCTGCGGGCGCTCGATGCTTAATGGGTTTCCGGCCGTCAACCATGGGGTTGCCGCTTGCCGACGAGTCGTGGAAAGTGTTCAAGTGCCGATTCAAGTTCGCCACGGGACGCCCGATGCTCGTTTGCTGGCAGAAATTACGATTGCGGGCGGCTTTACAGATTATGAAGGAGGCGGAATTTCCTACAACATTCCGTATTCTAAAGATGTTTCCATCGAAAGTACGATTAAATACTGGCAGTACGTGGACCGCTTGATCGGGTTGTATGAGGAGCGAGGAGTTAAGATTAATCGTGAACCGTTCGGTCCGTTGACCGGGACGCTCGTTCCTCCCGCCATTTCCCATGCGGTTGCTGTGCTGGAAGGGATTCTCGCGGTTGCTCAGGGCGTGCGCAGCCTGACGCTCGGCTATGGACAATGCGGTAATCTCATCCAAGATGTCGCCGCTCTGCACACCCTTCCCGTTTTGGCCGAAGAGTACTTAGAAAAACTCGGTTTACCGAAAGTGATGATCACTACGGTCTTTCACCAATGGATGGGTGGTTTTCCCCAAGATGAAGCCAAGGCTTTTGGAGTTATTTCCTGGGGTGCGGTGACTGCGGCCTTGGGGAAGGCGACCAAGGTCATCGTCAAAACCCCGCATGAGGCCTTAGGTATTCCCACGAAGGAGGCCAATGCAGCCGGGATCCGTACGACCAAGCAAATCTTAAACATGTTGCAAGACCAAAGTCTGCCCATGACCCCGGAGCTTGCCTTGGAAGAGGAAATGATCTTGGCGGAAACCAGGGCGATCCTCAATCGAGTGCTCGAGCTCGGGGAAGGGGATGCTGCTGTCGGCACTGTACGGGCTTTTCAAGCGGGTGTGATTGATGTTCCGTTTGCCCCGAGTCGTTTTAATGCCGGTAAGATTCTGCCGGCCCGCGACACCACTGGTGCGGTGCGGCTGTTGGATTTTGGCAGTGTTCCGTTTGATGAAAGGATTAAGGAATTTCATCGAGAACGGATTGCGCAGCGGGGTCGAGATGAGGGCAGGGATCCGTCGTTTCAGATGGTGATTGATGATATTTATGCGATCGGGAAAGGGATGCTCGTTGGGCGGCCAAGGGGCTAGCTTGACGGAGGTGTCTGAGGATGGACGCTGCCTGAGACCCGTTCACTCCGTGGCGCTCGCAGGCCAAACTAGCGAGGGTCCGCGAGACACGTCCTCGGCCATTGCGTCGCCGTGCCAAACTAGGACTTTAATCCTTGATGCAAGAGGGCAGGGTACCCGGCCAAAGCGACATCCTTGTCGCATGGCCGGCGGGAAACGTCCTGTTTCCCGCCCTGCTGATGAAAGAGGATTAAAGCCGAGTTTAGCTACGGCTCCCGCAAAGGCGTCGGACGTGTGATCGTGGACCCTCAGGGCTGGGAGTCTGGGGAGGGACGCTGGGGTATGTTTGCTTAAGTTGTTCTCTTGGTCTCAAGCAGCGTCCATCTTGGGTCGATGGGGGTGGATTCCCGGGAGACCTGGGGCGCTAGCCCCTTGGGGGTATTTAGGTTAAGGTTGGGCGAAATAACGAGTGAGTGTTTCGGCCAAAGCGACATCCGACGGCCATGGATGGCCTAGTGTCACCGGAGCCCGAAGACACTGTCTTCGCACGAATTAACCTTCTTGCAGGATGGCGGGAGGGGACCTTGTCGCATGGCCGGTGGGAAACGTCCTGTTTCCCGCCCTGCTGATGAAAGAGGATTAAAGCCGAGTTTGGCTACGGCTCCCGCAAAGGCGTCGGACGTGTGATCGTGGACCCTCGGCAAGGGTAGGTCAAATTGATTCAAAGATCGGTTTTAAGTCTACTGTGAAGTCTGAGAAGATAGACACCTTTATCGTGTCTGATTCAGTATAAGTTTCTGGCCTTCCATATCTATTATCAGGAAGTAAGGTATAAACGCTGATAAATTTGCCATCTGGCTCGACGATCCAGTATTCTTGAACACCAACTTTTTCGTATTTGTTAAATTTCCAGACTTTATCGCTTCTGGCCGTTGATGGAGAAGTTATTTCTATTACGAGGGTTGGGGTACCATAGTAGCCCGTACCTTTTAGACCTTCTTTATCACAAACAACCATAATATCAGGCTGCACAACAAAGGTGGTTTCTTCATCTATTTCGTTTGTTTCAGGAAGTCTTAAGTCAAATGGAGAGGCAAATACCTGGCAAGGATTATCTTTAAGGTAAGTGTTGAATTGGGTTAATAGCTCCCTTGAAATAGCTTGATGTTGCCATGTCGGTGCAGACTGCATCTGGGGTACTCCGTCAATAACTTCCCAGCGTTCATTTTCCGGCCAGGTTAAATAATCAGCAAAGGTATATTTCTTGTTTACTTGTTGTAACGGCATATATTAAAGCCTCCTCATATCAAGTGAGATTCTTCAGTCAGAGCTACGATGGCCCTGAGGCGTTCGCTCTTCATTATTAGCTGTCTCTGACTTATATCATTATACCATTTTATGGTCATTGAGTCGCGGCATTCACTTCATTGGTATTAAAGGGAAATAAGTATGATTAGGGCCAAACGATTTTAAATAGAGTGGATTTTGATAACAAGATACCATTAAGTCTTTAGTAGTACAAGTAGTACAATATGAAAGATAAAACATCAGGGAGGGCATACAGATTATGAAGATTATTGACGTTATTGCTTCACCGGGGCTGACGGGATTTTATTTCGATGATCAATTAGCGATTAAGGCAGGGGTTGCCCATGATGGGTTTACTTATAATGGGGAACCGAGGACGCCGGGGTTTAGGGCGGTTCGTCAACGGGGTGAGTCGATTTCTGTGCTGCTTATTTTGGAGGATGGGCAAGTGGCTGCGGGGGATTGTGCGGCTGTGCAATATTCTGGGGCGGGTGGTCGGGATCCGCTTTTTTTGGCGGAGGATTTTATTCCTATTATTTTAGAGGAAATTGCGCCCAAGCTGGTTGGTCAGGAACTGGACTCTTTTCGGCAGCTGGCGGGTGTGGTTGAGCATTCGAAGCGGCCGAATGGGGAGCGTTATCATACTGCCATCCGTTATGGAGTGAGCCAGGCTATCTTGGATGGGGTGGCTAAAGCTAAGAAAAAGACGATGACTGAAATCATTTTGCAGGAATATGATCTGCCGCTGGTGCTTGAGCCTGTTCCGATCTTCGCCCAAACTGGGGATGATCGTTATGATAATGCCGATAAGGCGATTATTAAACGGGCCGGGGTCTTGCCGCATGCCTTGATTAATAATGTGGAGACCAAGTTAGGGAAACACGGTGAACTGCTCATGGAGTATGTGGAGTGGCTTAGAAATCGGATTATCATGCTCGGTGGCGATGATTATCGCCCAGTCTTGCACATTGATGTTTACGGCACGATTGGGATTGCTTTTGAAGATGATCCGCAGCGGATGGTGGATTACTTAGCGAGGTTGGAAAAGGTGGCTGCACCGTTGCACTTGAGGATTGAAGGACCGATGGATGCCGGCAGTATCGAGGGTCAAATCGAGCAGCTTAAGGTTTTGCGCGTTGCTTTGAAGGCGCGTGGTGTTAAGGTGGAAATTGTTGCGGATGAGTGGTGCAACACGTATGAGGATATCGTCAAATTTGTGGATGCCCAGGCGGCGGATATGGTTCAAATCAAGACCCCGGATTTGGGGGGGATTCAAAATACCATCGAAGCGGTAATCTATGCGAGGAAATTCGGCGTAGGTGCTTATGTCGGTGGGTCTTGTAATGAAACCGATGGTGGTGGACGAACTGCGGTACATGTTGCTCTGGCAACTCGTCCGGATCAGATGTTGGCGAAACCCGGTATGGGGGTGGATGAGGGCTATATGATCGTCCACAATGAGATGAATAGGACCTTGGCTGTGTTAAGGAGGGCGAACCGGTTATAGCCCTTCGCTAGCGTGGGGAGGATGCTAAGCTAAGCCAAAATTCTTGACGAAATAATAGGGCGGAACACATTTTTGTGTTCCGCCCTATTATTTGATATAAATTGATTATTAATTTGTAAAAATTAGCAAAAAGAGTGTATTAGAAAACAGGATTATTAATAGTTCTGTCGAAGTATCCTTAAGTCGACAATTGAGGAGGGCAGAAAAATATTTTATTCCATTGAACCCTTATTTGTCGGATCATGAAAAAGAAAAAACTCTCTTGATTTTTCATAAAAGACAAGTGATTTGTATAATCATCTCTTTTTATAGCTGAATATGTCAAATATTATCGATATTTAGAAGAATACAGTGGAAATATTATAATAATATTGAAAGGTAAATTAAATTCTGTGTCGAATGAATTTACTATAATTGCCACTACAGTTGGTATAGGCAGCCGCCTCCACTAGATTTGGCGCAAAATCAAGTTTTTTATGAAAGGATACGATGGAGGTGGGAGAGTGAACAGAGTATTTAATATTCTCATTAGCCTTATTCTGCTCATTTTTTTAAGCCCTTTGTTGCTCATTATTATCCTAGGCATAAAAATTGATTCTAGAGGGCCAGTGTTTTTTACTCAAATGAGAATTGGAAAAAATAATAAAGTGTTCGTACTTTATAAGTTTCGAACCATGCGAACCGAGGCCCCCAATGTGGCGACTCATTTACTAGTGGATCCGCAAAGCTATATTACCCCATTTGGGAAGTTTCTAAGAAAGAGTAGTATCGATGAGCTGCCCCAATTTATTAATATCTTAAAAGGAGATATGACGTTTATAGGTCCTCGGCCCGCCTTATATAATCAGTTTGATTTGATAGATTTAAGAACTAGGTGTGGGGTCCACACCTTAAGACCCGGTGTTACCGGATGGGCTCAGGTAAACGGAAGGGATTATTTGGATATCAATGAGAAGGTTGATTATGACTTTTATTATTTGGAACATCGAAAATTAATCTTTGATCTAAAGATACTTTATATGACGGTTTTTAAAGTTCTTCGAGCAGAAGGCGTCCTGGAAGGGAGCCAAAATCCGAATACACCCGATAAAAGAGAACGTTTTATGTAACGAGGATAGGTGGAAGAGGTCTAAGCGGAACTGTTGATCCGGGTGGAAAGGTTGAGTCGAAATGGAATTTAGTGAGAAGGGGAAAGTTCCTTGTTATTTATAACGGGCATAACAGGCCTTACTGGCAGATATTTATATGAAATTCTTATTGAGAAGGGTGTAAAAGAAAAAAATATCCGGTGTATGGTACGCGAGACCAGCGATTATTCGTGGTTAGTTAAGGCTGGAGTCGAGGTTTGTTTTGGTGACGCGTACTCCAGAGATGATCTTTCAAGATGTATGAAGGGTGCAACTAGGGTAATCCACTTGGTCAATATCAGATGTGTTCCCCAGGTTATCGAGGCTTGTAAGATTTCTGGGGTACGGCGAGTAATATTAATCAGCACAACCGGGATTTACAGCAAATTTAATGCTTATGGTGAACAGTACCGAAAGCTTGAAAGGGAGCTCGTAGAGTCTAGCCTTGACTATACGATAATCCGTCCGACAATGATCTATGGAAATAAACGAGATAAAAATATTCACCGTCTGATTAACGTTGCGAAAAGAACTCCTATATTTCCAATTATCGGCACAGGGGCCAATTTGTTTCAACCGATCTATGCGAAGGATCTTGCCCAGGCCATTTATAATGCCGTGGTTAGAGATATTTCTGTGAATAAAGCCTATGATGTCTCCGGAAAATATCCCATCTCATATCAAGAAATGCTTGCTGAAATCTATAAGAATCTTGATAAGAGTCCTATTTTTCTCCACGTCCCATTTTTACTGGCTCAGGTGGCAGCAAAAATAGGTGATGCCATACCGCGCCTCCTGGTTAATAGTGAGCGGGTTAATCGCTTAAAAGAGGATAAGGATTATGACCATAGTCTCGCCAAAGCTGAACTTGATTTTAACCCACTATCGTTCCAAGAAGGGGTTAGAAATGAAATAAGGTCCATGAACATTAAGGTTGAGACTAGGCTAGGGGATTATAATGAAAAAACGAATTCTTCAAGTGTATAACATTGATTGGGCAGCGAGTTCCTTTATCAAGCCGCTCATCCAAAGATTAAGTTTTGAAGGGTATTTAGTGGATACAGCCTGTACTGACACTGGATTATTCCTAAAACTTGCCGAGGAAGGCTACAACTTTATCAATGTTAAAATTGATCGCAAAATAAGTTTGTTGTCGAACCTTAAATCGATTCTTCAATTGTATCGGGTGATAAAACGTGGAAAGTATGACATAGTGCATGTTCACACCCCGGTTGCTTCAATCCTAGGAAGGATCGCAGCAAAGTTGGCGGGAGTGAAACACGTTATCTACACAGCTCATGGCTTTTATTTTCATGAAGCGATGTCAAGAAACAGATATAGAGCGGCTTATATGCTGGAAAAATTTTTCGCAAGGTTTTTTACGGACTGGATTTTCTTGCAAAGCGTCGAGGACTATCAACTCTGCATAACAAAAAAATTTAAAACTAGTGATCGTGTTCTGCATATTAGCAATGGAGTGGATATTACTAAGAAGTTTAACCCAGTTACCATCGAACCGTCGGCTAAATTAAGGCTGAAGAAGGAACTGGGGATAACTGACGATCAGGTAGTCTTTTCCTTCGTGGGCAGGGTTGTTCGTGAAAAGGGTGTTTTTGAATTATTAGAGGCCTTTGAAGGGGTCCTACAGACTAATAACAAGGTTAGGCTCCTCATTATTGGTGATACCCTTAGTTCGGACCGAGATCAGAAAACAGCGGGTAAGTTATTAGAGATTACGAGTCATCCTAATATTAACGTTTTAGGCATGAGAACAGATATTCCCCAGTTGTTGGCGATCACTGATGTTTTTGTCTTGCCGTCCTATAGAGAAGGCGTACCACGTTCTGTGATCGAAGCTATGGCTATGGCTAAACCAATTATCGCGACGAATATTCGTGGGTGTCGGGAAACAGTGGTACAGGGGGGAAATGGCTATTTAGTCCCGAAAGGTGATAGTGATGCTCTTGGTATGAGAATGCTGGAATTAGCGAACGACTCCGTGCTACGAGCTCGATTTAGTGACAAGAGTCGAGAAATTGCCGAGCAACGGTTTAATGAAGAAGATGTTATCTGCAAACAATTAAACGTAATTAGGAGATTACAGTAAAGGATCTTTCGTAAGAAGTTTTAAGGGAAATTTGATCTGTCTATTGACCAAAATATTACGATTTTCTGGCCAACCCGGAAATCTCTAATATTTAGAAATGAGGAATACAAATGGCATATGAAAATGTAACGTTTCCCGCAGATACCACGTTTCTGATCACTGGGGCCGCGGGATTTATTGGCTCTAATCTAGTTGAGGTCTTACTTGGGATGGGTATGAAGGTACGAGCCTTAGATAATTTAGTTTGTGGCAGGCGTGAAAACATCGACTTGTTCATAAACCATCCTAAATTTGAGTTTATTGAGGGTGATATTTGTAACTTTGAAACTTGTCAGAGGGCCTGTCAAGACGTTGACTATGTCTTACATCAGGCTGCCCTTGGTTCGGTACCCCGCTCGGTCAAGTTTCCCCTAATGTATGAGGAAAACAATATTAAAGGGACCCTTAACGTCATGGAAGCTGCCCGTCTTGCGGGCAGTGTGCAAAGAGTTGTTTATGCTTCTTCGTCTTCAATCTATGGAGATTCAGCCAAACTGCCTAAGGTTGAGGGTGAGGAGGGAAGGTTACTTTCTCCCTACGCGGTTGCTAAGCATGTCAATGAGCTCTATGGTAATCTCTATACGAATTTGTATGGCTTGCCGTGTATTGGGCTGCGTTATTTTAATGTTTTCGGACGGAGACAGGATCCATATTCTCAGTATGCAGCGGTTATCCCGCTTTTTGCCAAGCTATTGCTCGCTGGCGAAGCGCCCACAATTAATGGTGATGGTGAGATAAGCCGTGATTTTACATATATCGAAAATGTTATTGAGGCCAATTTAAAGGCGTGCTTGGCTCCTGCCGAGGCTTGTGGACAAGCTTTCAATATTGCCTATGGCCAACGGTTTACCTTAAATCAGATGTATGCGAAAATGTGTGAGCTGTTTGAAGTCGATATCAAGCCTATCCATGGACCTGAACGCGTCGGTGATATTCGTCATTCTCTCGCTGACATCTCTAAGGCCCGGCGCTTACTGGGCTATGACCCGTCATGGTCTTTTGAGCTTGGTTTTAAACAGGCGTTAGCCTGGTATAGATTATACTTGGGATAGGTTTGAAGGGATTAGAGATAGACCGAATAAGGAGAACATCTTAGTGGTTTATTTAAAGAATTTAGTGAAATTCACGAGGTACCGTCATGGCTAAAGGAATTTTTGTAATTTCTTTAGACTTTGAGCTTGCTTGGGGATTTCACGATAGCAAGAAAGCTGCCGGACCATACAAGAAAAACATTTTAGGCGCGCGCTTAATAGTGCCTAAGCTGCTTGAATTATTTGCTCGCTATGATATTCATGTGACTTGGGCAACGGTGGGTGCTTTAGGCTGTGAATCAAAGACTGAGCTTATTCAGTTAAGCAATCCTGATTTGGTTTATACCAAAAATAATCATAGCCTTGACAAATATATTGAGCAAAATGTTGGTCATGACGAAAAGGATGATCCGCTTCACTATGCTAATTCTCTCATTGATTTGATTAAGAACCAGGCAAATCAACGGATCGCAACGCATACGTTCAGCCATTTTTATCTTTTAGATCAAACTTTAGCTAACAATGATTTTGATCAAGATCTTGCCGCTGTAAAAGTTATTTTTCCTAAGGTTTTTACTATTGTTCTACCGCGAAATCAGGTTTCCGCAGAGGGACTGAAATCATTGCGTCAGGCTGGACTTCGAGCGTATCGAGGCACTCAACAAAACAAGTGTATTTTACCATTGTATAGAACAAGAGCAAGTGGTAAACAATCAACTATTCTCCGGGCTTTAAAATTCATGGATTATTATTTGCCGCTCACGGGTTATTATGATTATGGTCTTAACGAACTTGACGGTGATGGATTGTTAAATATTCGTGCTTCTTCTTTTTTGCGTCCCTATTTGCCAATGCTTAGCTTCTTTGAAGCTCTAAAGGTTAAGAGAATAAAACAGGGAATGGAGCAGGCAGCCAAAAATAATACGATTTATCATTTATGGTGGCATCCTCATAATAATGGTGTCAATCAAAAAGAAAACCTTGCCCTGATAGAAACAATTCTTAAATATTATCGGGAACTAAAGCAGCGATATGGTATGGAGAGTATGTCTATGGAGGAGTTGTGCGAGTTATCTGAGTCTAAGCCGCGTACTAGTAGTTGAACTTAACGGACCGATAGGATTTCAGTAAAATGAGCACACAATAATCGTGAATGGTAACGTGCTGATGGATGAGGTAGGGTTATGGGCAAAGCAAAATATATCTTTAGGTTAGATGATATTTCCTGGAAGATGAATTTCTCAAACTTTAATCGTTTTAGAGAAATCTTGGAGAAGTCCAACATCAAGCCCCTTATTGGCGTTATTCCGGCCAATAAGGATGCTGGACTTATCAAGGCTGCCACGAGCAGTGGGATAGGAGAAAAAGAGTTTTGGGAGATGTTGTATCGACTTCACAGAGAATGCGGGTGGAACATTGCACTTCACGGCTACGACCATGTCTATATTTCGAAAAAAGCAGGTCTTTTGAAAGTCCATTTTAGGTCTGAGTTTGCGGGCCTGGGAGAAGAAGAACAAAACCAAAAGATTCTGCAGGGAAAGAAAATTCTTGAGGAAAAGGGCTTGAGGGTAGCGGCGTTTATGGCACCGGCTCATACATTTGACCAGACCACTGAGATGGTTCTCGAACGCAACGGCATTACGGTGGTTACCGATGGCTACGGTATATATCCCTACAAAAAACGCGGAATCACGTTTGTTCCTCAACTTTTTGCCAGACCGAGAAAAATGCCCTTTGGGGTGTATACCTTCTGCTTTCATCCTAATTCCATGACCGATGAGGAGTTTGAGCGAGTAGAAAGATTTATAGATCAAAACAGCTCGGATATTATCAGCTTTGAAGAGGCTGCTAAAATTTTGGCGGACGATGTGTTTAAGAAAACAATTAATATCGGAGTGCGTTTGGCTATGTATGGACGGGCATTGATCCGGTTAATGTATAACAAATAATATTGAGGACGTAAAAAGTGTGATTGGTGGATTATAAATGGTAAAAGTAAAATATAAGAAAAAAGGTCTGCTCTGCATCTGTTCCAATTGGTTTTCTGCAGGAAATAAGGAGATAATTTCAAAATGTGATCTCGCTTTTTACTTCGCGCTGCCCAAGCTCCCTTCGGGGTACAATAAAAATATTTTAATCCGCGATGCTTTTACCTTAATTACCGATCTTACCTGCTCGGAAGAAGAGTTGATGGACAAGATTCATAGTGCTACGAAATATAAAATACGTCGTGCTAAAAAGGATGGAGTTACATCGGCAGTGTTTGACTCTGAGTATATTTCTAAAAATCCGTCCGTGTTAGACGAGTTTGCTCAGCTCTATGATCAATTCTTAAAATCAAAAAAACTTTCCGGAAAGTGCGATCTGCCCTTACTGAAAGCTTGTGTAGCAGGCGGTAACCTTGTCATAATCTGTGCGCGATTTAATGATCAAAACCTTGTTTATCATGTCTATATCACCGATGGGACAGCAACAAGGCTTCATTACTCCTCGTCCCTTTTTAGAGAGGTCGATGATGATCTGAAGACGATAATAGGCAGGGCAAATCGCTTGCTTCACTGGACCGGTATAACGTTGTTTAAGGATAGGGGCTATAAGGTCTATGACTGGGGAGGATATTCCAAGCGTAAAGACCTGAAAAATATAAACCTATTAAAAGATGGTTTTGGAGGAACTAAACTCGCAGTTTTTCACATTTGTGTGCCCTGTTCTTTTTTAGGAAGTACGCTGATTTTCGGCTTTAGAATGATTGCCAAGGCCTGTTACTTCATTAATAAAATAGTTTATATTAAGTTTTGTCAAATAGATTTTCGCTAAAAATTTAGAAAACAGTATGCTAGTAGATAAATGGAGGTAGAAGCTTGGAGAAAAAGTGTATTTTTCTCACTTTGCCGCTTATGGATTTCGGTGGGCAGGAACGATTTGTTTCCAGGTTAACCACAATACTTAAAGACACCTATGAGCTTAAATTGATAATATTTGATGATACAGTCATTGGATACCCGATAGATTGTGATTATTTTAGCCTTAACATATCCCCGTTTCTAAGCCGAAAACCTTTGAGAAAAGTATTTAAAATTATTAAGAAAATTTTTAGCCTTAGAAGGCTTATGACAAGATATCAACCCTATGCTTCTGTGAGTTTTGGGACTAGTGCCAACTTTTTTAATATTTTGGCTGGCGCTGGAAAATGCCAAACCATAATTTCGATTCGAGGATACTCCGGCCTTTACAAGCTAAAGTTAAATAATAGCAGAGGGTATTTTTCACGCCTCTTATATAGCAGAGCGAATAAAATTATTTGTGTCACCAATCTTATGGCAGACGAATTAAAACAGATTATTCCAGCGCAGAAAGATAAGATTTGCAGGTTATATAATGCCTATAATATCGAGGAAATAAATAAGTTTGCCCAGCAAGAAAATGAACTCGCTTCGTGGTTCGCTGAAAATGAGGTCATAGTTGCGGTGGGTACCTTGCGTTCGGAAAAAGGTTATTGGCACCTAATTAAGGCTTTTTCAGTGCTGAAAAAAACGAGAAATAGGGTTAAACTTCTCCATATTGGAGCGGAACATTTAGATAATGGCCCCAAGCTTAATCAGCTTATACAGAATTTAGGTCTGGTCGACGATGTTGTGCTGTTGGGTTATAGAGAGAATCCTTTTAAATATTGTTCAAGAAGCAGGGGCTTTGTTCTTTCTTCAGTATCCGAGGGATTTCCTAATGTTTTGGTGGAAGCTATGGCCTGTGGAGTTCCGGTGATCGCTGCCGATTGTAAAACAGGTCCCAGAGAAATATTATCAGAAGCTAATTATCAGAAAGTTGCAGACGATATTGAATTTGCCGATTACGGCATACTTATCCCGCCTCTGACTAGGACAGAAAACTATAACCCAGAGGTCATTGAAGAATGTGACAGAAAACTTGCCGAAGCAATTGACTTATTGTTGAATAACGAAGAACTTGCTAAAAAATACGCAATTAAAGCCAAGGAACGCGCGAGCGATTACTCATATGAGCGCTGCAAACAAGAGATAATTAAGATTATAGAACAGGAGGTCAATTAAAAGGTATTTACGTTTTGAGTTGAACCTCATTTTGTTTCCCTAAGTGGTATAACGGTTATAATGCGGAATAGTTTCTCGGAGGTTATAAAATGTGCGGAATTTGTGGCTACATGTCCAAGAAAGCACTGACAGAGGAATTGCTTGCTAAAATGAATGATACGATGGTGCATCGCGGTCCCGATGATCGGGGAGTCGTGCTGCTTGAGGACCGCGGCTGGAATATAGGCTTAGCACATCGCCGTCTATCTATTTTGGATCTGTCCCCCCTTGGGCATCAGCCAATGACAGGGGCGAGCGGCAACACAACCATTGTGTTTAATGGAGAAATCTATAATTTCTTGCAATTAAAGGATGTCCTTCTGGCCGAGGGATATAACTTTCACACTACTTGTGATACAGAGGTTGTGCTAGCGGCTTATGCTCATTGGGGCAGCGATTGTGTCAGCCATTTTAACGGCATGTTTGCCTTTGTCATCTACGACAGAGAGAAAGGGACGGCCTTTGGCGCCCGTGATCGCTTCGGCAAAAAACCATTTTATTATTACCATACAGAGCAGGAATTTGTCTTTGCCTCCGAACTGAAGCCTCTTATGGCTTATCCGAATTTCAAAAAGAAAATTAATCAAGAGATACTGGGACGATATCTCCATCAAGGCTATATTGTATGCCCTGATAGCATTTTCGAGAGTACCTTTAAGCTTTCTCCCGGGCATCGGTTCACTTGGGCGGATAACCAACTTGAGGTTTCCTGTTACTGGAATCCGGTAACCGCAAACGAGGCGAAGTCTCAGGAGCTTATTAAGGATTTCAAGTCGGCCAAGGCGAAGCTGTCCGGTGCCCTCGAGCAGGCGGTTGAGCGACGGATGATTTCTGATGTCCCGTTGGGTACTTTTTTAAGCGGTGGCATTGATTCCACCCTGGTAACAGCCTTTGCTCAGAAAATTTCCAAGCTACCGGTTAAAACCTACACTATAGGTTTTGAGGATAAAAAATACGACGAAGCAATATTTGCTAAGGAAATTGCGCGGCATCTGGGCACGGACCACCACGAAGCCTGTTTAACCGAGGACATAATGCTGGATTTAGTGGACAGTATCCCTCACTATTACGACGAACCCTTTGGCGACAGCTCACAAATTCCGACAATGTTTGTCAGCAAAATAGCGCGGCAGGACATTACCGTTGCCCTGTCAGGTGATGGAGGAGATGAGCTTTTTTGCGGCTACAATTCCTATGATAAGCTAATGCTAGCCCATAGGCTTGATTTACTGGGCGGCCTTGTGTATCCGCTGGCAAAAATCCCCGCTTTTGCGAAGCTTTTGCCTACATCAGTGCGCACCATAGCTTGTAATCGAAGCGCTAAAACAAAAACTCAGCTGCTTGCATCCTCGCGAAGGGAAAGCATCGCCTCGCTGCTGAAAAATAGCTATTTAGATATTCGCTATCCGATAGAGGATAAATTTCCTCTGAAAAATTGGCAATTGCGGCGCATGCTTTTAGATATGCAGACTTATCTTCCGGGAGATATTCTGACCAAGGTAGACAGGGCCTCTATGAAGTATTCACTGGAAAGTCGTTGTCCTCTGTTGGATTATGAGGTTGCGGAGTTGAGTTTCCGCATACCCCATGAATTCAAGTGTAACGGCGGCGATAAAAAATACATTTTGAAAGAAATTGCCTACGACTTTGTGCCCAAGGCTCTTTTGGACCGTCCTAAAAAAGGCTTTAGTGTGCCTGTTGCGAAATGGCTCAAAGGTCCCCTCAGAGAACGATTTGAATATTTTACTTCACCTGGTTTTGTTGAAAATCAGGGATTGTTCAGATACGCTGGAGTCAGTCGCATGAAAGCTGATTTTTTGGCAGACCCATTGGAGCTAGGGGAAGTTAGCCACATTTGGAACTTTTTGATCTTTCAAATGTGGTATGATGTTTACATGAATAAGCCTTGGCAACAGTGAGGATGAAGTCATGAAAAAGAAAAATCTTTTGCTGCTAGTTGCCAATCTTGGCATTGGTGGTCAGCAGCGAGTTGCCATCAGGACGGCTGCTATTCTCCAAGAAGATTACAATATTACCTTGGCTATTTTCAATAAACAGGAAGATAATTACGACTTCAAGGGTAATTTAGTTAATTTTCAGCTGCCTCCAAAGCAAGGAGTTTCCAAGCTAATTAATCTGATACGCCGTATTCGCGCTCTGAAAAAACTAAAACGAGAGTGTAAAATTGAGATCGCGATATCTTTCGGTACGACGGCAAACATACCCAATGCGTTATCCAAGATGTCTGATAAGGTATTGGTGTCTGTTCGTGGTTACGGTTCTCTGTCCGATTCTGTTTCGAGCAAAATCATAGGCAAACTGATCTATGGCCAAGCCGATGTCGTTGTAACCGTAGCTCAAAAGCTGTCGAGCGCTTTGGAGGAGCTTTATTCTATCCCTAAGGCCAAGATCAAAACCATCTATAACCCTTACAACTTGGCGGAAATCACCGCCAACGCTGCTCTGCCTGTTTCCCTGTCTATCACCTCACCGACGATTGTCAGCGTCGGACGTATGAATAAGGTAAAAGGCTATCGCCATCTTATCGGTGCCGTGCCCTATATTTTAAAGGTAATTCCCGATTTAAAGTTGTTGCTGGTTGGGGATGGTGATGAAGTGATTGCTCTTCAAGAAAAAGCTGAAGGTTTGGGGATTAGAGATTGTCTTACCTTTGCAGGTTTTCAGTCTAACCCGGATAGCTACGTGGCCAAATGCGACCTCTATGTCCTTACTTCCATTAGTGAGGGTTTTCCCAACGCTCTGATCGAGGCCATGGCTTGTGGTCTGCCGGTGGTGGCGACGGACTGCAAAACCGGACCACGTGAGATCTTGACGAAGAGTTTTGAGGACCAAAAGGCTCAGACAATAGAATACACCGACTATGGCGTGTTGGTGCCGCCGTTTACTTCCGATGAGAGCGATGAGCCGGATAAAGAAAAGTTACTGGCTCAGGCCATCATCGAAATGCTTACGAATAGGGAACGCAATCAATTTTATAAACAAAAAGCCATAGAGCGCGCAGCAGTTTTTTCCTTTGAAACGTATCGGGAAAATCTTCTTAAAATAATCGAGGAGCCGTAAATTCGTTTAGCTCAAACTGAACAGCGAGACTTCAGGTGGAGAGTTTGCCCAACCCGGAGTGGAGAAGAGGGTGGAGAAGCTGCACATTATGTTTTATTATGGCTCCCTGCAACAGGGTGGCGCTGAGCGAGTTATTGCCTCATTGGCCAACAATTTTAGCCAACGAGGAGCAGTGGTATCCATCCTGCTTCTTGACGATAAGCCCTCTCTGCATCGCTTAGATGAAAGGATTAACTATCTTAATCTCTGTGCTAACGCAGTAAGCCGCAACCTTACCGGCGCAATTATCAACAACCTCAGACGTATCGGACGGACACGTACGGCTTTTAAAACCAGCCGCCCTGATGTGGTAGTTTGTTTCGGTATCAACAACCTTGTCTTCGCTGTCTTGAGCAAGGCATTTCTAGGTATTAAGATCATCGGCTCCGAGCGAAGTAATCCCTACCGCTCTGGAGAGAGCAGCTTTTGGAGGAAGATGAAACGGATTATGTCCCCTCAGGCAGACGGTTATATTTTCTCGACTGAGGGCGCCAAGGGTTATTATCCCGTCAAGACTCAGAAGAAAAGCGCTGTGATACCCAACGGAGTTTTTGCAGACACTATGCCTCGCAGGGTACCGCTGCTTAGGGAGCGGCGTCAACAGACCATATGTTCCACAGGACGTTTAGAATCGGGCAAAGGTTTTGATACCTTGATTAAGGCTTTTGCCATCTTTCATGAAATCTTACCGGATTATACTCTGCATATTTATGGTGAAGGAACTCAGCAGTTACAATTGGAGCAGCTAATTGCGGCCAAGGGATTGCAAAACCACGCCTTTTTGGAGGGTTATGCCACGGATGTTCCGGCCATTCTCTGCAGCCATACTATGTTTGCGTTTACAAGTCGTCATGAGGGCATGCCCAACGGTTTAATTGAGGCCTTGGCCTGTGGTCTGCCTTGTGTCGTTACGAACTGCGACTTCGGTCCGGCCGACCTGATAAATACTGGAGAGAACGGTCTCTTAGTGCCTGTGGATGATGAGAAAGCAGTAGCCGAGGCTATGAAGCGGATAGCTTTTGATCAGAAGTTGGCAGAAAAGTTGTCACGAAATGCACTGAAAATTCGTGAAACGCATTCCATGGAAGAGATTTCTCAGCGCTTTTACGACTACATTACTTCTAAAGTTAAGGAGAGTTAACAGCGTGAAGTTTCATGTGCTTTTTCGTTTAGATGACATCTGTCAGCGGATGGATTATGAAAAGTTCAAACGTTTTCAAGATATCTTTGACCGCTATGATGTAAAACCCATTATCGGGGTTGTTCCGGACAACCATGACGACAATCTAAATCCTTGTGAGGCCTTACCAGGGTTTTGGGATCTCATGCGACGGCTGAAAAATCAAGGCTGGGTTGTCGCCATGCACGGTCATACTCATGTCTACTCAACCAAGGAATCCGGTATCTTTAACCGGGGTGAGAAAAGTGAATTTTCCGGTCTGCCTTATGATCAGCAGCTCGAAAAACTTCAAAAGGGGCTTGAAATTCTAAGGGGGCAGGGGTTGGAAACCGACCTTTTTATGGCGCCCTCAAATTCGGTCGACGAGAATACGATGAGAGCTTTAAAAGTATGTGGCTTTCGTTACCTAACTATTGGCTCCACCGATGCTCCCTACGAGTGGTATGGGCTGACCATTCTTCCCAGCCGGGATGCCAAACCCGGGCGTCTTTGCGAATTAGCAACCGTCATGTTACATCCCAATACTACGCCTGAACGAATATTTGTCTTGACCGAGAAGTTTTTAGAAAAAAACAGGAGGTTTGTCATAGACTTCCCTAGCGCCTGTCAACTGCCTAAATTATCTCGGGCTAAAGCTCTGCGTCAGGAAAAAAAATACAGGAATATGCAAAAAGTTGTAGAACTTATATATCCAATCTATAAAAATATGCGGGAGATCGCCTATAATGCAAAGCGAACCTTATCTACAAGGAAATGATCATAATTTAAAAGAAACGTGGAAATTGGAGCAAAAGCATCTCTATGTGCTGTTTTGCTTGACATTTATCACGTTTATTACGGTCGATCAGCTTAAGATTATAGCTATTCCTCAATTTTATTTCCTAGCTATCTCCATCTTATTTTTTTGGAGGTGCGACAGTAATTACTATACACCGGCCCTTTGTTTTATCATACCCTTGAGCATCTGGGTATCCCTCTATTACATTTTTGGACTTGCGGCGGGCATTTATATCGCACGATTCTATAAACGAATTAGAATCCCGATCGAGTTATTTCTGATGTATGTTGTCATTGCTATAGATTTGTTAAGTTTTATTTATGGCGATTTTTCAACGTATCAATGGGTTCGGATGTCGGTGTATTATATAGCACTCACTTTTTTTATTTTTTGTAGTTTGGAAAATGGCAATGCCAAGAAAGTGCTGCTGAGCTTTACGGCAGGTTATTTAACTGTCTGTATTCTGAGTTTAATTATGGTGATCCCGGTTGTTGGCATGGCGGATTTGGTATCCTCTAATTACCGATTTGGTTCTGCCAGTCTGAGGGATTTCCTGGATCCGTTGGGAATTGTTATTTCTTTCGAAAATGATCTCGGGATAGCTTCAGCGATTGTATTTTCAATGATGATCGTATTGATGCGAAGTTGTACAAAAGGAAAACTAATTTATTTTATGGTCAGCATCTTTGCCATATTTATGGCCATGTTGGCCAAGTCGAATACGGGTTTTGTTTTAATTATTTGTGCAGTTTTATGTTATTTATGGAGCATTCGCCAAGGCGTCAAACAGTTTGTCTCTTACATGCTGCTATTCGTGTTTCTGGTAGGAGTAATCTATTGGTTTGTGAGTACCAATTACCCGCAATTGCTCGATTCTATCTTAAGCAGGATTTTAGTTAACGATATTTCCAATGGCCGCACAGAAATATTGAAACTGTATTTTCAAAGAATGCTGGATAATCCTAAATTTCTGTTGTTCGGTACTGGTTCTCAGAATTATGCTGATAAGTTACAAATAGTGGATTCATGCCACAATGCTCTTGAGCAAGTTTTTGTAATGTGGGGAGCATCTGGTTTGGTTCTTGTTGTGGCCTTGGTGGTCTCTGCTTGGAAGTTTATGTGCAAAGGATTAGCCAACCGTTCGCTTTTGTTCTTGAGCAGTATTCCCTTTATTTTATTTGTTTTGGGAGCCCAAGCCGGACAGTTTGACGGCTTCTTCCCCTTGCTATTACCTTCGTTATACGCTCTGCGGCTTGGAGAAGAAGCGGATAATCCGTTAGATGATACCCTGGATAATACTTAAGGGATTGGAAATCATTCTCTAAGGCTTCTTGGACAGTGGGGATAATGGAGCAGCGGCAACGAAAATTTGGCAGGAAAAAGAAGGACTATAGTTTATGAGAGCAAAAAATAGTTTTTTTAATTCTCTAGTATTATATATGATGGTTGTTATTCGGGTTGTGGCCGGTTTCATCTTAATTCGATTGATAATCTCCTTATATGGTTCCAATATAAATGGTCTTGATGCCTCAATTCTTAGTACTTTGAGCTATTTAGATCTTGTTGAGGGTGGGGTTGGATCGGCTATTCTCTATCACTTGTATAAACCGCTTGCTATAGGTAACAGAGATGATGTGAATTCTGTGTTAACTTATACCAATATAATTTATAAGAAGATCGGAACTTTAATAATTCTCGGGATAGTAGTTATTGCCATGGTCTATCCTTATTTGATCACGAGTTTTGCGGACAAGGTTTTTGTTGTAGAGCTTATTTTTATTAATGGTGCCTTAACGGTTTCAAGTTATTTTTTTGATGGCAAATATAGTATTTTAATGGCGGCTGATCAAAAATTACGCTATACGACGGTCGCCAATATCCTTGAGACCTTAGTAGGAAAGTGTTTGGCCATTGTCCTTGCACTTTACCACCAACCGTTTATTATGATTAAGCTGTGCTTAATTTTGGGTATGGTAATTAGAATCGGAATTATTTATTACTTTAAGGCGAAGCATTATTCATGGGTTAATATCAAAGGAAGTAAGAGCGACAATTTAACAACAAAAAAAATTATTGTCAATGATTCTAAGGATATTTTTATTCAAAAACTTTGTTCCAGCATTTTTGCTACCACAGATATTTTGCTTATCTCAATCTTTTGCGGAGTTGCCTCCGCAAGTGTCTATGCTGTCTATAATATGGTGATAGCTTTTCTTCAACAACTTATGAGTCCCCTGGTTGATGCTCCGCTTTCAAGTTTCGGTAATATCTTCACGATCGATGACAAGGACCATATACGCAAGGTATATAATAGTTACGAACATTTGATTATTATTGTCACTTCGATTTTTACTGCTTCCTATCTTATTTTAATTAATCCTTTTATCGCTTTTTATACTCATGGGATTACCGACGCTGCCTATTTGAATTCTGGTCTGGCCCTGAGCCTGGCTGTGTTATTTTTAATACGTTATTATCGCTATATGTCTGCGAGCATTCTCAATGTGACGGGGAACTTTCAAAAAGCAAAGAAATATTACTTTATTGAAACGCTGGTTAACATTATTCTCTCAATAGCACTTATTAAAACTATTGGCATGATTGGTGTTGTGATTGCCAGCGTAATCGCGGTAATGACTTCAGGGACCTTCATGGTCAAATATGTAAACAAGGTGGTTTTAATCCAGAGCTTAGTACCGTTGATGAAGAAGATTTTCGTCAATAGTTCTGTGGTTGGCTTAATAACCATAGTTTTGATTTATCTAAGACAGCTAAACCAACGTTATATTATGCTGATTATAAGTAATCTGAGCTTGCTTATCTTCTCGATCGCTGCAATAATTGCTATCAATATTTTATTTTGGCCTGATACCTATCTGGATTTGAAACGGTACCTTGATGTGTTAATAAAGTTAAAAGAGCGCTGGTCAAAAAAAGAGCCGGATTCAATCTGATGGAGTCGGTTAATTGCCAAAATTCACTAATTTTTAGCTTGACTTTTCGAGAGTAGAGGTATATTCTATTCCCAGATACAAAACTCAAACGATAACGGCAAACTTGTTGAAAGGCAAGGACGCAAAGCTAAAGGGCCTGTAAAATGGCAGCCAGCTACCGAAAATAGGGTTTTTTTGTTTTTCTAAAATGTGGTTAGAAGGTTTGAAAAACTCAAAACGATAAAGGCAAACCTGACGAAAGGCAGGGACGCAAAGCTAGAGGGCCTGTAAAATGGCAGCCAGCTACCGAAAATAGGGTTTTTTTGTTTTCCCAAATGATGTCAGTAAGATTCGAAAAGCTCAACCGATAAAGGCAAACCTGGCGAAAGACAGGGACGCAAAGCTAAAGGGCCTGTAAAATGGCAGCCAGCTACCGAAAGGAGAATTTCTATGAGAAAGTTTATGGTTTTAATTCTTTCCTTAATGATCATGTTGGGGACAAGTTCTAATGAGGTATTTGCGGCAACTGTTGCAGGTGTCCTTAATAATTCGTCGGATACAGTATCGATCCTAACCCCCCCCAATGGCTTAGTTCCAGCCAAAGGAGATGGGACGGACGAAACTGAAGTAATACAAGCCATATTTGACTATGCTACAGCGGCTAAAAAAACAATTCTGATACCAAAGGATTATACGTTTGTTATCGACAGACTTTACATCGGGGATAAGGATCACTTTTCGATTCTTGGTTATGGTACACTCAAACACAATGACGGAGCGACGAGATCCATGATCAAAATCCAAAATTGCAGTGATTTTACGATTGATACTTTAACGACTGATGGAAACGTGGTAGGCAACGAAACTGACGGGAACCGAATCAATGAAGGTCTCGATTCGACGCAAATTGTTGAAAGTCATGATTTTAAAATAAACAATATTAACGACACAAACCCGGCGGGGGATAGCTTATACTTGAATGATGATAATAATGTCACGATCGGAACTATTACAGCTAATGCCGATGTGCCTTCCGGACGCAACGCCCTGAGCATCATCAAAGCCCAAAATGTAACGGTGGACAACGTGATTAGTCAGAATATCGGGTATCCAACCATGCCTGGTGGTATCGACTTAGAGCCTAATCACGCGACTGATAATATCCAAAACGTGATCATAAAAGCAGCTACTATCAGAACAAGCGGCACGAATGGATGTGCAGTCGGTAATCATGCTCTTGCTACCGTCAAAGATATCAATATTAATGCCAATATCACAAAAAGCGGAAGTCCAAATGGTACTGGCTTTGTCCTCAACCACGTCGATAACTTTAAGGGAAATATCATGTGTAATCAAGAAGGAACAGTACCCGGATACGGATCAGTGATTACATCCTGTAATTATGTCGATGCTGATTTAGAAATATATAACTCAATCACAGGGTTAGATGTCGGAAAAAATTCTTCGAACATTAATCTTAAAGGTAAAATAATTGGAACAACCAAAAATGGTATAGAAATTTATGATGGCTTAGACCAAGGTGTCATCGACATGGAAATTAAACAAGTCGGGCAGGAGACTTCGCCGGACGGAGCCGGTGGGGTAATTAGGATAAGTTCCGGAGTGGCAGATAACTTGACTTTCAAAGGAGATTATTCCTTTGATAAATCAGGAGGATATTGCTTCAATATTGAAACCCCTCTCACGAATTGCCAGACTGAAGATCTCAATATGAGCGGTTGGTCAGAGGAAAACAAGGTGACAGGAGTTAATGCCTTAAACCTTATTTAATTAAGACTTCAGAGACTGTAGAGGAAAAAAGCCAGATTACATAGGTAGTTCGGAGTTTATGAAAAAAGATAGGAAGACGCTTTGCAGAAAGGCGTCTTTATTTTATTGATTTACCAAAGAAGCGTTAAGAAATATTTCATTGTGAAGAAGGATATGGTAAAATACTTCAAAGAGGTGAAAACTACGTGAAAAAGAACAATATTATTTGGTGTCTTTTCCTAGTATTGCCCTGCGCGATGATTATTTACTGTGCATCATTGGTGCCGTTAACAGCGCCCTTTAATGGTCTGAATCCGTTCACCGGAAATGGGACTAACAAACTGGCACTTATACGAGCAATTGCTACGAATACCTCCGAAATAGTTTCGTTAATAGATCCCCCTAATTCTCTGACTTCGGACGAAATTCCAACTGCTGCTACGGATGAAAAGGACATAGTCTCGTTAACGGATCCCCCCGCGGGTGTGGTTGCTGCTAACGGAGATGGTACGGATGAAACTGATGTAATTCAAGCCATCTTTGACTATGCTACCAAAGCTAACAAAACAATCTTGATTCCTAAGAATTATACATTTGTTGTGGACAATATTTACATAGGAAATAAGAACCATTTTTCTATCCTTGGTTATGGCACTCTCAAACATAAAAACGGAGCAACCAACGCCATATTAGACATCGAAAACTGCAGTAATTTCTATATTGACACTTTAAATACTAATGGAAATGTGGCAAACAACAAAACTGATGGGCAAAGACTCAATGAAGATCTTGCTTCAGTACAAATTATTCAAAGTCATGATTTTAAGATAGACACTATCAATGACAAAAATCCCGCCGGCGACAGCTTATATTTGAATGATGTTGATAATGCTTCAATCGGAACTCTTTCTGCTACCGCCAAAAAACCTTCCGGCCGTAACGCCCTCACCATTATCAAAGCCCAAGATGTAACCATAGACAAGGTACTTAGCCAGAATATCGGGGTACCAACTATGCCCAGCGGCATATGCCTGGAGCCTAATTCCTGTTCTGATGATATCGAAAATGTGGTTATAAAATCAGCTGAGATAAAAACAAGTGGTATGTATGGCTGTGCCGTGGGTAATCATGCTCTTGCCAACGTTAATCATATAGAAATTAACGCCAATATCACCAGAGACGGTACTCCGGATGGTACTTTGTTTGTCCTGAACCATGTCGATAATTTTAAGGGGAATATTACGTGTAATCAAGAAGGAACAATAGCTTATGGGGCTGTGATTACAGCCTGCAATTATGTCGATGCTAATTTAGAAATATATAACTCGATCACGGGGTTAGATGTAGGAAAAAATTCCTCCAATATCAATCTTACCGGTAAAATAATTGGCACAGCTAAAAATGGTATGGAAATCTATGAAGGGCTAAGCCAAGGCGTGATAGATATGGATATTAAACAAGTAGCTCAGGAAGATTCCCAGTCTGGAGTAATTAGGATATCACCCGGACAGGCAATAGATAACCTAACCTTCAAGGGGGATTATTCATTTGATAAAACGGGAGGATATTGTTTCAGGGTTGATTGGCAAATGACGAATTGCCGGACTGAAGATCTAAATATGAGTGGCTGGACAGCGAAAAATATGACAACAGGGGCCGATGCCGGTACACTGGCGATAAATAATGATACGCCCAGCAGGGTAACCTAAAAGGTTTTTACTTAGAGTATGGGTTTGATGCCTGCTCGTTAACTAGACCGTGAGCATTTTACCTTGCTAATAGCTTGCTAAGATTCTCCGAGTTTTCCCGCGATTCTTTTATTAGCGTCAAGTAATGCCTTATTTTAACAGAATGAGGCGTTGTTTGACGCTAATTTTACGAAGGCATCCTTACATAAAAGTTTCTTAAGTGTTAAAAATCTAAAGGAAATTTGAACGTAATATGTTATAATTAGTAACATGGTGTACAAGTCTGCGTGGTTTTAAACTCTAAACTTTGAGCCTTTGGTGAAATCTAAGAAAAAAACATTTTGTGAAATGTTTAAGAAGAATTTTCAAGTAGTAAATATAAATTTGTCCAAAAGAGACCTTGCGACAAGGTTTTAGTGGTTATTTAGTAAATAGTTCTTGCGTGAAAGGAAAAGTTTGATGGAAATTAGACGTATCTTATATTCGATAACGTCCAAGTGGTGGTTAATTGTACTGCTAGCGGTAATCGGTGCAGGGTTGGGCTTTCTGATTGCGTATTCTGCGAAGCCGATGTACCAAGCGGATACTACGCTTTACATTATGAATCGTGATAAAATGGCAGAGGGGGATCTGTCATTGAGGTCCCAGGATATTGAAGTTAGTCAGCAATTGGTTCGGCAATCGATCGAAATTATTTCGAGCAGATTGGTAACCTCGGCGGTGCTCAAGGATATTAAAAACTATAACATTACGGAAAAAGAACTTTTGTCGATGATTAGTATCAATAGTAATCTGAATTCTAATATTGTAACAATCAGCGCAACGTGGTCTGATCCAGCTGTTGCAGCCGCAGTAGCCAATGCTACCGGAAGTGAATTCGCAATTCAAATTCGTCAATTCACGAACAGTAATATTCTTAAAGTTTTGGATGAAGCAATAGTACCCAATAATCCAGTGCCTAATAAGGGACCGCAAAAAGTTCTTCTTGGGCTGTTGGCAGGGTTGATAATTGCTTTTGGTGTTATTTATATTATTGAGTATCTTGATACAACAGTACGCTCTGCAGAGGATATCGAAAACGGCCTGAAAGTGCGTGTGATAGGCATTATTCCGGAATATGATATCTGATAAAGGAGGAAATTGGAATGCAGATGAAAACATTCGATGTGTATGATAATGCCAACCAGGCTGTTCAAGAGGCTTATGCGATGCTAACAACTAACATACTTATTAATGATAGTCCAGAAATGTATAAGACCTTTGCCTTGACTAGCTGCAATCCGGAAGAGGGGAAAACTTCTCTTGCTATAAGTCTTGCAATTATGTTAGCGCAATCGGGTGGCAAAGTTTTGCTTGTTGATGCGGATATGCGCAAACCGACTGCCGCCAAGAGACTGAATAAAGGATCGGTATTTGGACTGTCGGATTATCTTGCGGAAAAAGTTGACCTTAATGATGTGTTAAGTGAGACGAATATTACTAACTTTACTTATTGTGCTTGTGGTAATGACCATCGTAATCCGATTGGACTTTTATACTCTTCTCGGTTTGAAGAGCTCGTGAATAAAGTGGAAAATGAATACGATATCGTGCTCTTTGATACACCGGCGCTTTCTAGCGTTGCAGATGGAGCTATTGTTGCTTCAAAAGTTGACGCAACGTTATTGGTTGTGAAAATGGGTTTAACCACTCTCACAAGCTTAAAGCGCATCAAGGAACAGCTTGAGAAGTTGAATGTCAATATTTTAGGGGTTGTCTTGAATAAAGTGAAAAAGCATGACTATACAAGGTACTTTGGATCTTATAATTATTTTTTCAACTCCAAACGGTTCTTCAATAATAAAAATACCTGATAAGGACGCTTTGAAGAAAGCGTCTTTAGTTTTCTGATTTCTAACGTCCGATTCGAAAAGATTTTATCCTAAAGGAACAATGTGGTAAAGTATGCCCTGAGGGGTGAAATATGAAAAAGTATATTATCTGGTCTCTTTTAGCCGTTATGTTCGGCGCGATAATTTATTACTGGATATCACTATCAGCGACAGTATCGATAACAGCTCCCCCCAATGGTCTAACTCCGGCTAAAGGCAATGGAACTGACGAAACCAAGGTGATACAAGCGATCTTTGACTATGCTACGGAGGCTAAAAAAACAATCCTGATACCCAAGAATTATACTTTTGTTGTTGATAGACTTTATATAGGAGATAAGGATCATTTTTCGATTCTTGGCTATGGCATCCTTAAACATAAAGATGGAGCAACAAGAGAGATGATAAAAATCCAGAATTGCAGTGACTTTTCTATCGGTTCCTTAAATACTGATGGCAATGTGGCAGGCAACAAAACTAAAGGGAACAGAGTCAATGAAGACCTCCATTCTACGGAAATTGTCCAAAGCCATGATTTTAAAATTGACAGTATTACTGACAAGAATCCGGCAGGTGACAGCTTATACTTGAATGATGATAATAATGTTACGATCGGAACGATAACGGCAACTGCCGATGAGTCTTCCGGACGTAACGCTCTGAGCATTATCAAAGCCCAAAACGTAACGGTGGACAAGGTGCTTAGTCAGAATATTGGGTATCCAACTATGCCTGGCGGTATAGATTTAGAGCCTAATCGTTCTACTGATAATATCCAAAACGTGACCATAAAATCGGCTATAATAAGAACAAGCGGTACGAATGGATGTGCAGTGGGTAATCATGCACTGGCTACCGTTAAAAATATTGAAATTAATGCCGTGATCACAAGATACGGTAAGACTGCAGGTACAGCTTTTGTACTAAACCACGTTGACAACTTTAAGGGAACGATTGAATGCTATAAAGAGGGAATAGTACCCAGCTATGGAGCAGTGATTACAGCCAGCAATTATGTAGAGGCTAATCTAGAAATATATAACTCAATCACGGGGTTAGATTTGGGCGAAAATTCGTCACACTTTAATCTGAGCGGCAAAATCATTGGAACAACTAAAAATGGTGTAGAAATTTATGATGGAGCAAGTCAAGGAGTCATAAACATGGAAATTAAACAAGTAGCACAGGGAAATTCCCAGTATGGAGTAATCAGGATATCTCCTGGACAGGTAGTAGATAACCTAATCTTCAAAGGGGATTATTCTTTCGATCAATCGGGAGGGTATTGCTTCAAGGTTGATTGGGGTACGACGAATTGCCGAACTGAAAATCTAAAGATGAGCGGTTGGACAGCAGGCCAGAAGGTAACAGGGGTTGATGCCGCTACACTGGCGATAGAACCGTCCTTCCTACCACAAAGAGCCCTATAATTAGTCAGAAGTATCGTTAGGGCTTATCATCTTTTTCAAGGAGTTTCTGCTGGGTATAGTTAAACAAGGAATCCATCTATAAGGTTAGCGAGGAGTAAACAGTCATTATGGGTAAAATAGGGTTAACAACGACGGTACCGGTTGAAGTAATTTTTGCAGCGGGGCATACCCCGGTTGATTTGAACAATATTTTTATTACAGGTTCGGAAGCCATGCGTCGGGTGGAAGAAGCGGAGTTGGCTGGCTTCCCAAGAAATGTGTGTGGTTGGATTAAGGGGTTGTATTCGACGGCGTTGAGTAATCCGGAAATTCAGCGCATAGTTGCTGTGACCCAAGGAGATTGCAGTAATACCCACGCCCTGATGGAGACCTGGGAGGTGGAAGGGATTAGAATTATTCCTTTTGCTTTTCCCTATGATCGAGATCCTGACATGCTCCGGCTCCAGATGGACAAGCTGATTGCAGCTTTGGGCGCAACCTGGGAGGGAGTAGATCAGCAGAAGAAACGCCTTGATCAGGTCCGGGCCTTAGCGTGGGAAATTGATCGGCTGACTTGGGAAGAAAACCGTGTGAGTGGCTTTGAAAACCACCTCTATCTGGTTTCTTGTTCGGATTTTAACGGCGACCCTGAGGGCTTTGCTCGAGAGATGGAGGAATTTATCCAAACGGCGCGCGTGCGGGAGTCTTTTTCAGAGCGGGTTCGTTTAGGAGCTCGGGGGAAGAGGCGAGAAATCCGTCTTGGTTTTATCGGGGTTCCTCCTATTTTCCCCGAACTGTACGATTTTCTGGAAGCGCACGGAGCTCGTGTGGTTTTCAATGAGGTGCAGAGGCAGTTCGCGATGCCCTTTGAGACGGATGACGTCGTGGAACAGTATCGTCTCTATACGTATCCCTATAAAGTATTTCAACGGATTGAGGATATTGCTCGGGAGGCAGAGCGCCGCCAACTGGATGGGATCATCCATTATACGCAGAGTTTTTGCTATCGCCAGATTGAGGATTTGATCATTAGGAAGAAGCTGGATTATCCGATTTTGACTTTGGAAGGAGAGAATCCAACAGGGTTGGATGCGCGGAGTAAGATGAGGGTGGAGGCTTTTTTGAGTATGCTCGGGTGAGAGGGTCGTGATCACACTTCGCTCAGACCCTGCGCTCGTCGTGCCAAACTAGGGCTTTAAACCCTTGAAGCAAGCGGGCAGGGCGAAACACGAGTGAGTGTTTCGGCCAAAGCGACATCCTTGTCGCATGGCCGGCGGGAAACGTCCTGTTTCCCGCCCCGCTTTATGAAAGAGGGTTTAAAGCCGAGTTTGGCTACGACGCGCGCAGAGGGGCTTCACGCCGTGTGATCGCTACCCTCTGGGAGGGAAGGATGACGACGACGGAAGGGTTGGGTCGCGGTCACACTTCGTTCAGACCCTGCGCTCGTCGCGCCAAACTAGGGCTGTAAACCCTTGATGCAAGCGCGCTGGAAAGAAAAGATTTGAAACATGTAAGAAGGAGGGCGGGACATGTCGGGGCAAATGGTTTGTGGAATTGATTTGGGGAGCCGGAGTGTGAAGATCGCCCTTATGCGACGACCGGCGGAGGGGGAGCGCTTAGAGATTCTGCGCTTGGAAAGCTTGGATACAATCCGGTTTTACCGGGAGTATGGGCGTAAGCAAGGGGAGAAGTTGGTCGTTGATTTTGAAGCTTTGGGTCTGCCGGTGGTGGAACGTTTAGTTTCTACCGGTTATGGGCGCAATACTTTGGAACTTGCCGGGGGGGAGGCGATTCCGGAGCTGAAGGCCCATGTGTTGGGCGCGATTTATCAGACGGGGTTATTGGATTTCACCCTGGTTGATCTTGGGGGGCAAGACAGTAAAATTATTCAGGTCCGCAAGGGCAAAATGATTGATTTTGTGACGAACGATAAATGTGCCGCTTCATCTGGCAGATATTTAGAGAATATGGCGAGCATTTTGGACGTGACACTTGAGGAATTGGGACAATATGCTGATGCTCCGGTGGAGTTGAACTCAACCTGTGCGGTGTTTGGGGAAAGTGAGCTCATTGGTAAGATTGTGGAAGGGTTTCCGCTGGCTGAACTTGCGGCTGGGGTTAACGCCACGATTGTCAAACGAATTTTGCCTCTTCTGCGTTCTTTCGCGGGGGAGGTGTTGGTCTTTACCGGTGGTGTTGCGCATAACCACGCAGTTAGGAAGCTTTTAGAGGAGGGGTCAGGGCGGCGGATTGTTGTACCGCAGGAGCCCCAGTTTAATGGGGCGATTGGGTGTTGCTGTGTGTTGTGAGGTGATTGCAGAAATTGGAGCAATTTTTGATTTCCGTGAAATACAAATGGAACATAACCCAAAGACTGGTCAAGCACTGGAACGTATTGAGGCCAAGATTGACATGTTACAGTTATAATAAAACACCTGGAAGCCAGTAATAGTTGGCATTCCAAGTGTTTTTTGGTTGATAAAGTTATCTCGTTGTCCTCAATTTATTTGTAAGCGACAAATGGCCCATTTTCTCGAATTTTTAGATAAGTGGTATTTGACGATTTCATTGGTAAAACAAAGTAAATATATGTTCTAATATTGAGGTTATATTGACGGAATAACATAAGTTTAAAATAAAAAATGTTGAAATACTTTAACTAGAGAGAAAATTAAGAGAATTATGTTGGAAATAATTAGTTGAACTGTAATACTATCCTACAGTATAATGAGCTCGGCTACTAAAGTATAAAAGATTTCATCTCGTGTGAAGCAATGACCCGCAACGAATCCACTCTGGTCACCAAGAGTTGCGGTAGCGAATGGTGAACCCGGCACACCTTATTTAGGTGTGCTATTTGCGTTCTGAATTGAGCTTTGGTTAAATCCTATTATAACCAAGAAGGAGGCAGGTTTTAGTCAGTACATCTAAGTTCGAAGCAAATGCATTGAAAATAGGGTGAGGAGAACAATTATGCCTAGTATATGGTCGCGTTTAATTAAGAAAACGTTTTCATCTGGTTGTTTGCCCGTGGATCTTGATGCCAAGCAAAAGATAACAGTCTCCTATCGCTATAGTTCATGGCTTATAACGTCAATATATTATCTAACCGCACCTCCATATGATAGTTTGAGATATAAAGCCGTAGTTGTTTTAGCGCTCTTGATATTTAGTGTATTAATTATGAACTTTTATCTAAAAAGTAGGGTTGCAAGAGATTTTAAAATGACAATTATTTTTGAAACAATAGGGCTAACCTTACTCTTAATTCCAACGGGTGGCCTTGAAAGTCCATTCATTTGGTATGCTCTCAATCCAGTATTTATCGCATCAAGTTATCTTAAAGCAATTTATGGCTGGCTAAGTATACTTTTCTTTCTTTTGGCTGCTTCACTTGTGAGTTCAAGTCTCTTTAATGCGAAAGGACTCAACATAGCGGAGATTATGCAGCATAAATCATATATTACTCATGTTTATATTTTAATAATAATAGCTATGAGATTGCTGGCACGTTTAGTAAATGAATTAGATTCTCAAGCAGAAGTCCTCAAAAATCAGAAAAATGACCTAATAGAGATTAATGGAAAACTTCACGAAGTGAATATGAATGCCAAACGGTCGATGGAATACGTGATGTCGTTATACCACATTATAGAAGCTTTTTCTACCCAAGGAGAAACTACTCGTAGTATTCTCCAGGAAATGGTTGAGTCAACGGTTAATATCTTGGAGGGTCAAGCAGCATTTCTTAGTTTAAACTATGAAAAGGGTAGACCTGAAGATTTGATAACCCATAATTTCACGATCGAGGAAATTATAGAGTTTCAAGCTTATATGGATAATGAAGCGATTTCCTTAAGAGGTCAAGAGGATCAGTTAAGATTGAATTGTAAAGAGATGGACATTGAAGTCGTAACAGTTCAATCGCACTCAAGGAAATATGGGTATCTCGGGCTGAAGCCTAAAGAAGGACAGAATCATGATCCGGATTACTCAAGATCTGAGTTGTTAATTTTCCTGGCTGATTTGATTGCTGTCGTTCTTGAACGCGAGCAACTTGAAGGGATTTCCAATAAACTAATGATTCTAGAAGAGCAAAAACGGATCGCTAATGAGATACATGATAATGTCTCGCAAAGACTCTTTAGTATACTTTGTTCAGTTCATGCCTTAAATATTAATTGGAGAAAGATTGATGATAAGGAAATTAGTAAACAGCTTCTACTCATTGAACAATCAGCGCAAGAAGCAAGTAAAGAATTAAGGGTATCAATTTATCAATTAAGTCCGAGTAAAAGAGAAGCAAACACGTTTAAGGAAAACATTGATAGCTATTTACGGGATTTCGCAAGACTGAATAGTGTGACGGTTAAGTTTGAATTTCAGGGTGAAGGGAAGGGTATGGCCAATGAAATAAAGCAAGCCGTGTACCGGATCATCAGGGAGGCAACAGGTAATGCGGTGAGACATGGAAAGTGTACAGAAATGCAAATTGGTATGATTGTTAGCATAGGTATCTTAGAACTCGTGATAAAAGATAATGGACAAGGTTTCGATAACCTATCCGCTCCGCAAAATCAAACGAAAAATGGGCTCGGTTTAAAGAATATGCAAAAATTAGCTCAGACCTTGGGAGGAATCTTCAATTTATCAAGCAAAATCGGAAAAGGGAGCGATATCTATATCAGTATTCCTTTGTAATCCAGAACCAAAGATAAAGCAAGGGGGAGCCGCATGAACATTGTAATCGTTGATGACCATCCCTTAGTCCTTCAGGGTTTAACCGCGGTGATTTCAGTTGAGGGAGATATGAACCTTATTGGTGAAGCTGCCAATGCGGATGAGGCTGTCGAAATCATCACTCGAACTAAACCTGATATTGCCCTGGTAGACCTAAGGATAATGGATGTGTCAGGACTTGATATTGTGAAAGTGTGCATGGAAAAAGTTCCGACTTGTAAATACATCATTCTGACTTATTCGGTTGAGCAAGAAGATTTCCGACGTGCACGTGAGCTCGGAGTCGATGGGTATGTTCTGAAAGAGGCCTTTCCCGAAGAGCTTATCTCCGCCATTAGGCTCGTTTCTCGAGGGCGAAAATACTATGATCCTAGCATGGTAGATCTTATGATGAACAAGGACGAGAGCGATTCCAATATTGAACAATTGACCCCCCGTGAATTGGAAGTTCTCAGTGCCCTGGGAGAAGGCCTAAACAATAAAAGCATCGCGAAAAAGTTATTTATTACTGAATACACAGTAAAAAAACATGTTAGTCAGGTACTTGCTAAGCTAAACTTTACAGATCGTACTCGAGCTGCCTTGTATGCGATGGAAAAGAGAATAACCGCGTAGAAAAATAAGCCCCGCAATCTGGTTATGTTACTGAACTATTTATCGGTAACTTCCCGCGGGGCCTTTTTTTGCGGCATATATGGCAAAATATGGATGAAGCCATTATGAATCGTTTGCTGACTAGGGGTATCTCCAGCCCGGAGAGATACTCCAAGTCATGCCTAAGAAAGGCTTGTCAGCCTAGTTCTTAATGATCAAATGATCGGTGACGTGAAGAGATCGTCTTCTAAAGGAGAAGCATTATGGCACAAAAGTAGTAGCCTGGTCATTATTGGTATTATCATTAATTATCCAATAATGGGTAAGAGGAGTGTCCTCAACGGTGATTTCCAGGTAAAGCGGAGGGGATATCATTGGGTCAAGCAGCAGGGAAGGTCATCAAAAACTTATTGAATCATAATCGCTCAAACAGGGGGGAGCAGCATGAACATTGTAATTGTCGACGACCATCCCTTAGTCCTTCAAGGTTTAACTGCGGTGATTTCGGCTGAAGGGGATATGGACCTTATTGGTGAAGCCGCCACTGCAGATGAGGCCGTAGAAATCGTCACTCGAGCTAAACCTGATATCGCCCTGGTGGATCTAAGGTTAATGGATGTGTCAGGACTTGATATTGTGAAGGTATGTATGGAAAAAGTTCCGACTTGTAAATTTATTATTCTGACCTTTTCAATTGATCAAGAAGATTTTCGACGTGCACGTGAGCTCGGAGTCGATGGGTATGTTCTGAAAGAGGCCTTTCCCGAAGAGCTTATCTCTGCCATTAGACTTGTTTATCGGGGGCGAAAATACTACGATCCCAGTATGGTAGACCTGATGATGAACCAGGACGAGAACGATTCCCGCGTAGAACAACTGACCACCCGTGAATTGGAGGTTCTCAGTGCACTGGGAGAAGGCCTAAACAACAAAAATATTGGGAAGAAACTATGTATTACTGAATTCACAGTAAAGAAACATGTAAGCCAGGTACTTGCAAAGCTAAACTTTACGGATCGTACTCAAGCTGCCTTGTATGCGATGGAAAAGAGGATAACCACTTGCTGAACTAATTGTTGATTACGCCCTGCGGCCCTGCGGGGTCTTTTTTTGCGGCATGGTTGGAGATATTATCCAGTTAGTTTTCTGACTGGAGATATCCCCGACCCGGGGAGGTGAGCCAGGTGATGTCTAGGATGGGCTTGTCAGCTCAGTTTCTGAAGAGAGAATGGTCGGTGTTGTAAAGTATATCGTCTTCTAAAGGAGAACTCGTATGGCGCAAAAGTAGTAGTCTTGTCCCTCGCCAGTTGTATCCTTAATTATCCAAGTATGGGCATAAGGAGTATACTTAACGGTGATTTCCAGGCAGAGCGGAGAGGTTATTATTAAGGCAAGAAGTTTGAAGGTTATAAGGGTCAGCAAAAATTTATAACCGTTCGATTACAGTTCTTTCTACAATATCCAAAGTCGTTAAAAGGAGTAAATAAATCTTACTATACGGAGAGATCTGAAGAAGATTGGTGAAGTTCTATTAACCACACAAATGTTGTGTAACAAAAGTAACAAGAAAGGGATGACTTTTGAAAATGAAACGTATTAAAAGTTGAGTAGCAACTTCATTATATCGATTCTTGAGTATTACCCATCCTAAGGTGTTATATGATAGCCACTTTAAGAATTAGGTAAATTATTAATTAATATTTTCACTAATATATATAGATCAATTAAACCTTGAGGAGGTTGTGAATAGTGAAAAAGACCTTAAGACGTGTAGTAAATATCACATTAACGCTGTTCCTAGCAATGATGGTTATCGTCGTGTTCTTTACTGTAACCAGTAAGTTTTCTAAAGATGGTACATCTAAGTTGGGCAAATATCAGATGATGGAAGTTTTAAGCGGCAGTATGAGTCCTGTATTTAATGCCGGGGATGTCGTTGTTGTGGATGCCAATGGGAAACCCCTCTATAATACCGGTGATGTAATTACCTTTAAGGATCCACAGGATTTGAAGAGAGTGATCACTCATAGGGTTATTGAGGTATTACAGCAGGAAAAACAAATCAGTTATCGTACTAAGGGGGATGCAAATAACACTGATGATTTAAAGCCGGTGCCTGCCGCCAATATTATTGGTCAGGAGAAATTCCGTATTCCGTACTTAGGTTGGGTGCTGGAGTTTGCTAAAACAAAACTAGGCGTAGTTCTGTTGGTTATAATCCCAGGTATTCTAATGATAATTGATGAGTTTAGGAAGATATATAGAGCCATGGCGGAAGATATAGAAAAGAAAAAGCAGGATATGACAAGTCCATCCAGTGATATAAAATAGCCAAAGTCAACATTCCGTTTATTCTCAGCATGAGAACGAAAAGTACAGTTGTATAAAGTCTAGGGCGTTGTGAAAGGGGTGATGCTTATAGGAAATATTCGTTAGTGTCAAAAAGCGGGGGAATCAGATTTTAAGAAAAATAATTCGGTAATTTAAGTCAAAAACCCTCCGAAAAAAATCAAAGTCGATTTTCTAAGTGTCCTTCAGCCGTGTTTTAACCTATTAAAATTAAAGGAGGAAATTGAAAAATGAAAAAACGTTTAGTTTTAAGTACTATGACGATTGCCTTAGTTGCTTCTTTAGTGGGTGGAGCCACTTTTGCAAGTTGGACTGCATCAAGTAGTGTTGCGAATAACACTTTCAGTACAGATACCATGACCTTTTCGGCAGTAAGTGGGACTGTAGCTGGTCTATACCCTGGAACAGCACAAAATCTTACCATTCATGTAACTAACCCGAAGCCTTATCCTATTACAGTAGACGCTGCTAGTCTAGGCGCTGTAGTCTGGGGTCAAAGCACTGTAACATTACACACACCAACTGATGCCGATCTTGCTTTTGGTTCCATAGGTTCAGTGACAATTCCTGCTCATACTGCTGCTGGTGATGGGGCTAATGATGTTACCATTCCAGTGACTCTGAATGGCGCTGCTGGCGATGATTATCAAGGAAACTCTGCTCAGGTTACGCTTAGTTTGCATGCCTCAGCATTTTAATGAGTAATGTATGGTAAAGCAAATTTTAAAATCAGTAATATTGTTAGGATTAGTAGGGTCGCTAATAGGAGGCGCCACTTTTGCTACCTGGACCGCCAGTACATCAGTTTCAGGTAATATAGCCAATACTACTACACTTACTGTTGAGGCGAAAAGGGATAACGGTGATATTTATCCAGGTCCCATGTTTTATACACAAGATTCCGAGGGTGGTCCGGGAGATGTAACAGGGTATAATAGTACAGGCCTATGGTACCCAGGAAGAACCGTCGAACGCCAGTTGTTTCTGTTAAATACCAACAACCAGAGAATTCCAATACAAATGACTGGTATTAAGGCGACTTTAAGTGGACTGAACTCTGGTACTCCTGCTTATAACGAGTTTATTCAGAAAATGATGTTTAAGGTTAAATTTGGTGCCTTAGATGTCACTGAACAATTACCATTGTCTAGTTTTTTGTTGGGAGTGCCCATTGCCCCCAACCCTGCATTAATAATACTTAAGGGTGGCGAAAGCCTTTATCAGATTGATGCCACACTTAGTTCAACTGCTAACGATAATGTTCAAGGAATAAGCCCGGTGATTGATTTTACTATCACAGTGACCCAGGCTTAAAGCATGCTTGAAGGGCGCTTTTGAGAATACATAAAGCCGCGGAACAACATATTTCCGTGGCTTTATATTTCTTTAAATAAATTAAATGGGTAAAAAGCGATATGCATTATATAAGCAATATTAAGGATAGATTAATACTTATGATGATTGTATTTTGTATTTCTAACATATTTTTAGCGCTGAGGAAGGATGAAATAAATGCAAAGGAAAAAAGCATTTATAATATACTGCACTATTCTATCATTGATATTTATTTTGGTTAGCTTTACAGTGTTTTTCTTTTTGATTCCAACGGGTAATGTCTTCGCAATCGAAACTACTTGTGATAATGGACTTGCAATTTCAGCCAATCCATCTAAAGAACTCTTGCACACTAATAATATGATACCTGGATATAAAGTTAGTGCACCATTAAAAGTAATGAATACAGGTAAAAAGACCTTTTTTTATAATATAAGTACTGCCGAGGAGTCTGGTGATAAGTTATTTAATTATCTGGATCTAGCAATAACTGATAAGAATAATATAGTGCTTTATTCAGGTAAAATGAAAAATCTAAATGGTTTAACACTCGGAGAGCTAGATAGCTCTAAAAATGCAACCTTTAATGTAACTGTAGGATTACCAAGAGATGCAGGAGATGATTATCAGGGAATTTGCACATCTATGAAATTTGTACTGAATGCAACTAATCACCGTTCATCCAGTGAATGTACAGTGTGGGATCCACCCTTGGATAAATCAGATGTGAATTGCCGAGTCGGCGATAAAATGCCTATCAAGTTTCATCTAGAAAATAATGGTAACAATGATAAACAAGAGCATAATTTAGAGCTAATTCTATCTGGTGTAAATACCAAAGGTGTAGCTGTTCAATATAAGTACAATATTTCTGATGGAACTTTGAATTGGAATGAACACGGGCTTAATCAACCTTGCTATACGTTAAGTTTTGATACCGCAAAATGCCCTATTGCACAAGACACATATTATACAGCGACAGTGATAGAAGATGATCAAACGTTAGGAAGCACGACGTTTAGAAGCGGTAAATAAATATGTGTTGTTGGGTATCTTGAAAAATCATAAAAGACTCAAAAGAAATCCAATTGGACTTTATTATATGCATCGAATATACATTTATACACTAATGTGGTGAGGAGAAGAATTAATGGAAAGAAAAGCCTGCCCGAATTGTGGAAGAAGGTCATACTTCTCTGGTAGTGGAGAATACTGGAGCTGTCCTTATTGCGGAAAATATCTGGGGATGGTTCCGAATGATAAAAAACCTTGGGAGTATTCATCTAACCAAGGTAAACCGGAAAGGAGATATGTACTTTCAGTGAAGCGAGATTCTATATGGCCAAGTAGACCCCTTGCATTGTTATTTGGAATTGGATTAACCATAGCTAATTGTGGGATGATTCCCGGTACGTATTCACTTATGACTGCTCAAACAAGAGTAACCGCGCAAATTCATACTGGTACCTTCAAGCCACTGATGCCAATGTCTGTGCCCGTTACGCCAGTACCGACGACTATTGCAACAAGTCCAGAAGTGGCAGCAGGAGCAGCAACAAGTCCGGGTACTGCAGCAGGTACAGAAGCAAGCACGGAGGCGTCAGGAAGTAGCACGGGAACGGACACTGGAACGGCAGCAGGAACAGGGACAGGAGCAAGCAAGAATACAACTAGTCGGAACGATAGTGGGCAAACATCGGCAGGTATAAGTCAAGAATCGTCAGGCAGCGCAGAAACATCAGCAGTAACGATTACAGGTAGCACAGGAACATCAGCAGTAACGATTACAGGTAGCACAGGAACATCAGCAGTGACGGTTACAAGCAGCACGGGTACACCAGCAGTAGCAGTTACAAGCAGTGCCGGCTCACCGGTAGTAACAACTACAAATGATAGTACAGGTACGACAACTGTGACAGTCACAAATGGTAGTACTGATTCACCGGCAATGACAGTTTCAAGCAGTACAGGTACGCCAGTAGTAACAACTACAAACGGTACAGGTACGCCAGCCGAGACGGCTTCAGCAGGTACAGGTACACCTAATGTGACGGTTACAAACGGTAGCACAGGTACATCAACCTTAACAGTTACAAATGGTGATCCAGATACACCAACCGTAACAATCACAAACAGTGGTACAGGAACACCAACCGTGACAGTTACAGATGGTAGTACAGGTACGCCAATTGGGACGGCTGCAAATGGTGGAGATACACCAACTGGGACAAATGGTAGCCCAGCTACACCAACTGTGACTGTTACAAATACTGGTACAGGTACACCAACCATGACAGTTACGAATGGAAGTACAGGTACGCCAGCCGTGGCGACTACAAACGATAGTTCCGGTACTCAAACCGTGACATATACTAATAGCTCAGGCACATCATCGGTTACAGTCACAAGTAGTAATGAAGGAAAGACTGCAGTGACAGTTACAAACAGTACGGGTACGACTGAAGTGACAGTTGTAAATAACACGGGAACCTCATCATCCTCAGGACAGAGCACGAGTTCAACAACGTCAGGAACTGATGATAGGACCGTAAACAGTCAGAATGGTGGAAACCGAGCTAGTGCAGGAACAAGTGAGAGTTCTAATTCGTCTGGAGCTCCAGACAATACTGCAAGTCAGGGTACCGGAGGTCAAGCCACCACGGGAACTGGGACAGGAACAGGCACCGGAACGGCAGCAGGAAATAGCACTGGAACAGGTACCGGAACTACAGTAGGAACTGGCAGAGGAGCAGGCACTGGAACGACAACGGGAAGTAGCACAGGAGCAGGCACTGGAACGACAACGGGAAGTAGCACAGGAGCAGGCACTGGAACGACAGCGGGAAGTAGCAGAGGAGCAGGCACTGGAAAGACAACGGGAAGTAGCACAGGAGCAGGCGCTGGAACGACAGCGGGAAGTAGCACAGGAGCAGGCACCGGAACTACAGTAGGAACTGGCAGAGGAGCAGGCACTGGAACGACAACGGGAAGTAGCACAGGAGCAGGCACTGGAACGACAACGGGAAGTAGCACAGGAGCAGGCACTGGAACGAC
>JARLHW010000110.1 GCA_031292075.1 Desulfosporosinus sp. | reverse complement strand
AAGGGCTGCTAATCCAGCAGCAAGTCCTGCACCTAACGCAGCTGCAGCAGATACGTCCATTAGGATTTCCTCCTTTCTTATTTGCACTAGATTGTAAGTATTATTCCCTCAGCGAGCATCAAGCATCACTGAAAACTAACTAGAATGAATCATCAATGATCTGATGAGACAGCTTGTGAAATGTAAGCCGTGGTCAACACCGTGAATACATAGGATTGGATGGCTCCGATGAAAATACTAAAGGCCAGCCAAACTACCATAGGAGGAATTCCACCCAGAACCGATTTTCCCGGAAGCATAAGAATAACTTTGATGAGAATTTCACCAGCAAAAATATTCCCAAATAAACGAAAGGCCAGCGTCATCGGCTTCGAGAGCATGTCAATGATGTGAATAATCGCAAACACCTTGAAAGGCTCAACAAAATGATGGAAATAATGGAGTCCTTTGTGCTTAACCCCTAAGCCAATGACCATAATAATGGTCATGAGCGCCAAAGCCATTGTAATGTTGATGTCCGCAGTAGGTGACGATAGAACCGGTCCTTCAAAAACCTTGTTCAGTTGGGCAAATTCTATGTGGAAATGTTCAAACAAATTAAACGTAAAGTTTGGGATAAGACCGAGCATATTGGAAAAGAACACAAACGTGATCAGCGTGAGCAAATACCCTAAAATTGGACGGCCCTTTTCTAATCCCATATTGTCGCCCACAAGGTTCGTAACAAAATCGACAATCCATTCCAAAACATTCTGCATTTTACCAGGTTTACCACTCGTTAAATTACGAGCCCCGTTTAAACAGAACACGATAACCAAGAACATTGTAATCCAAGTCATCATCAAGGTTCTTGCATGAAAAGTCATGTTCCCCAAATGCCATAAAACTAGTTCTTCATGCACTTCTTTTATCACCCCTTTCTCCATGAAGTTTATGTATTGCAACGGTGATGAAAGATACAATCACCCCTGTAGCAATCCCTATAGCCAAGCTAAAAAGCCAGTTCGAATGGAAGCGTGCCACGATAACGACAACAAGAGTAATCATACCTAGGCGAGCTATTAGACTCCGACGCATCCGGATTAGCGCCGCATGAATATCGAGTTCAGAGCTGCGCTGTGTCTCACGATAAATCCAGAGCGTATAAGCAAACCCTGCCCAGTACCCAACCAAGCTGCCAAGGAGAGCAAGACGACCTGTGAGAGAGATTGCCAACAAGATGCAGGCAGTGCCACTTAATAAGGTTATAAAGCTACTTCTAATCATCAGATGACCCAAGATTTTTCAAAGTGACCACAAGATAGCTCCCTCCGAGTGCTAAACCGCCTATCATTAAAATTATCGTCAACCAAGGTTTTATTCCCCATAGCTCATCCAAATATCGCCCTAAGAAATATCCTCCCCCAACTAACACCGCCAATGAAGTCGAAATACTGGAACCGACCTCAACCGCTTTCTGCCATCCCTTTTGGTTCCTTGCCATCTTCATTCGTTCCTTCTCTTGTACTAAGGTTAATGTATTCGCGAAGCAAATCTAAATTCCTGCTCTTTCTGCAATTAAATCTGACAATTCATTATTTATATTTTCCACAACTTTCTAGCAATTTTCGTATATTTATTATATTTTGACTAATTATATCATAACTTTGTACTATTTCGTACAGCATTGTTTAATTTTATCTCCACACTTACTTTCCTTCGATAATTTTCGCAATCCGATCAGCAGCACAACCATCTCCATAGGGATTGATTGCAGTTGCCATTTTTTGGTATGAACTTTGGTCGCTCAGCAGACGCTTCAACTCTGAAAATACTCTTTCGTACTCGGTTCCCACCAGTGAAACTGTCCCTGCCTTCACCGCTTCCGGGCGTTCTGTAGTATCTCGCACTACCAGTACCGGTATTCCTAACGAAGGAGCTTCTTCTTGGATCCCTCCCGAGTCTGTTAAGATTAAATGCGACCGTGCCATTAGATTTACAAATGGTTCATAGTCCATCGGTTCTACTAGATTAACCCTCGGATGAGATCCTAGTACCTCTGTGACTACTTTCCGAACTTGGGGGTTTTTATGTACCGGAAATATAATGTATGTGTCCGGAAATGACTTAAGAGTATTCTCCAAAGCTTGATAAATCTGACGCATCGGTTCACCGAGATTTTCTCTGCGGTGAGTTGTGACCAGGATCATTCGTGATCTTTCTCCCTGTCTGAGGATCGCTTGAATATTTGGGTCGCTGAAACTGTACTCTGGTTTTACCGTGGCCAATAAAGCATCGATGACTGTATTGCCTGTGACATAGATCTTTTCTGGAGCAATCCCTTCATATAGAAGATTTTTCTTGGCCGTTTCAGTCGGTGCAAAATGAAAATCTGTCAGAACGCTTGCTAATTTGCGATTCATCTCTTCGGGAAATGGTGAATATTTATTTCCTGTACGCAACCCTGCTTCGACATGCCCAACCGGAATTTGCGCATAAAAAGCGGCGAGTGCAGCCACAAATGTGGTAGTTGTATCCCCATGCACCAGCACAAGGTCAGGGAGTTCACGTTGATAAACCTCTTTGAGCCCGTTAAGCGCCCGAGTTGTGATTTCTGTTAACGTTTGCCCCTGCCTCATAAGGTTTAAATCAAAATCAGGAGTCATATTAAACAACTTCAAAACCTGATCTAACATCTCACGGTGCTGGGCCGTCACGGTAACCTGACAGTGGATTGTTTCCTTCTGTCGAAGCGCTCGGATTACCGGAGCCATTTTTATTGCCTCCGGGCGTGTGCCAAACACTACCATCACTTTTTTCCGATTTATCACGTTTTGACTCCCTTCAATTGTACCGAGGCGTGCGCCACGATGCTTGATAGTTATGTATCGCGCAGCGCACTTTGCCCCTCGCCCTTCGCATCAAGTTGTACTAATTCTAACCCGGCTTCTCCTGCCATTGTCGCCGCCAGCTGATCCGGATAAGAATGAGTATAAACCACACGCTTTATCCCAGCATTAATCAGCAACTTTGTACATTGTACGCAAGGCAGATGCGTACAATAGAGATCTGCGCCTTCAATCGCAACCCCATGCTTGGCAGCCTGTACGAGTGCGTTTTGCTCTGCATGCACCGCACGACATATCTCATGGCGTTCTCCTGAAGGAATACTTAAGCTCTGCCGTAAACAACCGACTTCTTCACAATGCAGGAGTCCTGTGGGACTTCCATTATACCCTGTACATAAAATTTGCTTATCCTTGACCATTACCGCCCCAACTTGGCGGCGCAGACAAGTTGATCGACCTGCAACCACTTGTGCCAGTTGCATAAAATAACTATCCCAACTCGGACGTTTCCTTTGGGTCGTCATTTGGTCCCGAACAACCGATCTCCTGCGTCCCCGAGTCCCGGCACAATATAGCCATGGTCGTTTAACCGCTCATCCACTGCCGCAATAAATATATCCACATCAGCATGTGCATTTTGCACAGTTTTAATTCCTTCTGGGGCTGCAATCAGGCACATTAGTTTAATGTTTTTGGCGCCACGATCTTTTAAGAAGGTAATCGCCGCGGACGCAGATCCACCCGTTGCCAACATGGGGTCGATGACAATAAGATCGCGTTCCTCAATATCATTCGGTAGCTTGCAGTAATATTCCACCGGTAATAGGGTTTCCGGATCCCGATAAAGGCCTACATGTCCTACTTTTGCCGCTGGAATTAAACGTAACATTCCATCCACCATTCCCAACCCGGCACGCAGGATCGGAACCAAGCCGACTTTCCGACCGGCAAGCACATTGACCTTTGCTAACGCAACCGGTGTCTTAACTTCAATTTCTTGAAGAGGAAAATCACGGGTTACCTCATAGGCCATCAACATCGCGACTTCCTCTACTAGTTCCCTAAATTCCTTGGAGCCTGTTTTCTCATCTCGAATAAGGGACAACTTATGTTGTATTAGAGGATGATCAAGGACTTGAAGCTTTGCCATGGTTCAGAACTCAACTCCTAATCTAAATTTTCATATAAAGGATACTGAGCACATAACGCGCTGACAATTTCCCGTGCTTTGGCTAGTTTATCAGTTTCATGGCGTGAGGTCAAGGCGAGGTCCATTGCCTCCGCGATCTGCTGCATCGCCTCCGGATTCATGCCGCGCGTCGTGACCGCAGGCGTCCCAACACGGATTCCACTAGTAACGTAAGGGCTTTCCGTATCAAACGGGATTGTATTCTTATTCACAGTAATACCTACTTGATCAAGGATTGTTTCCGCTTCCTTCCCAGTCACTTCTTTACTTCGTACATCCACAAGAATGAGGTGGTTGTCCGTTCCTCCCGAGACAAGACGGAAGCCTCGGTCTACTAGTGCCTGGGCCAAGGCTTTAGTATTTTCAATAATACGGGTTTGATACATTTTAAAGTTCGGCTGAAGAGCTTCACCAAAAGCAACCGCTTTTGCCGCGATAACATGCATCAGTGGGCCTCCCTGAATTCCTGGAAATATGGCTTTGTCAATCGCTGGCGCGTGCTCTGCCTTACAAAGAATTAAGCCGCCGCGTGGCCCTCTTAACGTCTTATGGGTAGTGGTAGTCACAAAGTGAGCATACGGGACAGGTGATGGGTGCAGTCCCGCGGCCACGAGTCCTGCGATATGCGCCATATCCACCATGAAATAGGCCTCTACTTCATCCGCGATTTCACGTAATTTAGCAAAATCAATAATCCTCGAATAGGCGCTTGCTCCTGCAACAAGCATCCTTGGACGATGCTGGAGAGCCAACTGGCGCACCTGTTCGTAATCAATGCGTTCTGTTTTGGGATCAACGCCGTAAGAAACAAAGTTAAAATAAACCCCTGAGATATTCACAGGGCTCCCATGGGTTAAATGACCTCCATGAGATAAATTCATCCCAAGTACCGTGTCTCCAGGTTTTAACATAGCGAAATAAACTGCCATATTGGCCTGTGACCCAGAATGTGGTTGGACATTAGCATGCTCAGCATTGAAAAGCTTCTTAATTCGTTCACGAGCCAGGTCTTCGACGACATCGACATACTCGCAACCACCATAGTAACGTTTTCCCGGATACCCTTCAGCATACTTATTCGTTAATACAGACCCTTGGGCAGCCATCACTGCGCGGCTGACAAAGTTCTCCGAAGCAATCAGCTCAATGGTACTTCTCTGACGATTCTCTTCTTTATTAATGGCTTCCGCGACCTCTGGGTCCTGGGGTTTCACCCACTTATCAATATAATCCATTTTATTTCACTCCTAATCTTTCTTCATACATGGCTCGGGGGCCACCGATGAGTCGTGGGCGGGTAGAGGCTAAAGTTAAGTGTGCTTCTCCCAGTTCCTTCACATTTAAGCGAATGGGGATTGCAACCGGTCGAAGGTGCATCCCGATAAATGTATCACCAATATCAATTCCAGCATGTGCTTGAATTCTCTCTACCATCACTGGAGTTGAAAAAGTCTTCCACGCCTGTACTGTCATCGCACCTCCGGCATGCAGCGCCGGAAGCACTGTAACCGCCTCTAACCCATAGTGATCGACGCAGGCTTCTTCCACTACCAGCGCCCGATTAATATGTTCGCATCCTTGCACCGCTAAAAAGATTCCCTGTTGGTAAACTCGTTCCAGCAAAGGTGGGAGCAAAACCTCGGCAACCTCCAAGTTGCTCCCCTGCCCAATTTGTTGACCGATAACTTCACTGGTGCTACACCCTACAACCAGGATCTGCCGCGGGCGTAAATTAGCCTTTATAAAAAAATCATTAAGTACATCGTCCCAAACCTTAGCGATTTCAGCCAATTTATCTGCAAACAATTTATCCACGAGAAAGCATTTCTCCTCTCCTTGGCCTTGAACAGGGCGTTCAAGATTAGAACACCGCTATGAATCAAACAAGGATGTTTGATCCGCGCTATATTTCTTCTCCACGTTCAATGTCGGAAATCAAATTCACCCGGCGGGCATGTCTGCCTCCGGCAAACTCAGTTTTCAAAAAGATATCCACAATATCAAGAGCAAGCCCAACTCCGGTCACTCGGCCACCTAATGCTAAAATATTGGCATTATTATGTTCTCTGGCCATCCGGGCGGAAAACGTCTCTGTGCAGAGCGCAGCACGGACTCCTCGGATTTTATTCGCCGCCATAGAAATCCCCTGCCCCGTTCCACAGATAGCAATTCCTAAGTCTGCCTCTCCCTTTATGATCGCAGTACCTACTGCAAAACCATACGCGGGATAGTCCACTGAGTCGGTCGAGTGGGTCCCCAAATCTTGGACTTCTAATCCCTGTGCTTCTAAATGCGTACGAATCGCTTCCTTGAGTTTGTAGCCACCGTGATCGGATCCCAGAACAACTCTCAATTTTATCCCCCCATCTTTTCTACATTTTAGTTCTACAGATAGTTACAAAATCCCTGCAAAAACACAAAATAAAGCGACGTTTTACGCCGCTAGTGTAGACATCTTTAGCCTATCTTATACGCGATGTACGGGCACGAGGCACGACATTAGAACCTCGAACTTTGTGCATCGTGCTCGATCAAAGCAAGTGCTCTCTTAATGCCTTTAACAGTCCGCTGATCTCCTGAGCCGTCTGGCGATAAACTTCGAGGGAGCCTCCCCATGGATCACGAACATCTTGCTTTTGTTCTCCCCAATCTCCTAAAAACCTGGTTTTAGAGATATATTGCGGAAAAATATGGAGCAATAGCTTCTCTTGCGCTTGTGTCATCGGGATAATCCAATCCGCATTCTCCAAGAGGTCAGCCCTTATCTTTCTGGAACGATGCTGAGATAAGTCTACGTTTTGCTCTTTCAGAACCTCCAACGCATTGAGACTAGCTTCCGTTCCTTCCCACGCTTCCATTCCCGCCGAACTGACTTGAACAGAGTCTCCAAACAGTTCCCTAGCCAATCCCTCAGCCATTGGACTGCGACATGTGTTTCCCGTGCAAATAAACAAAAGTTTCAAACCCACTTTTATAACCTCAATCCCTTAGAACAACAATTTGATTCCAATCAGAAACAATGCCACCCCACCGAGCAGTTCAGCCTTATCTCCCAGCCATGTGCCTAATACCCGTCCCAAGATTAAGCCCATCCCAGTCATTAGCCCAGCGACCGCGCCAATAATCATAACCGTAAGAAAGATGTCCGTTTTGATCGTTCCCAGTGAAAATCCAACACTTAAAGCATCCAAGCTAACACTAGCAGCAAATACATAAATCCCGAATCCACTTAAAGAACTATTCGTGGATGAACTATTGGGCATAAGGGCGCCCCTAGCCTCACCTAAAGGAAAATGTTCAGCAGCTGGTCGATAAACCTTGTAAAGCATCCGCCCACCCAAGCCCATAAGGACTAAGGCCCCTATCAAACTTGCATAACGGCCGAGAATTGCTCCTAATGCCTCACCCAACATCATCCCGCTGAGTGGCATAACCACATGAAAAATGGCCACCACCAACGACAAACGTAACATCAGACGCCTCTTGATTCCCGACAAACCAATCGCCAAAGACAAGGAGAAAGCGTCTGCTCCTAAGGCAATTGCAACAGCCACAACCCATGCTAAATTCAATACCCTTCCCTCCCTAATTATAGTATATGCACAGGAAAGAGTCTATAAGACGAATGTAGTAGGAGCACAATGCTTTGTGCCCAACCAGTATATATTGCTCCTTTAAATGTATTGAATCTTCCGCCCGGCTGCTTTCTGCAAACGGTTCATAATGGCGGTGCCCAAGCCTCCTTCTTCAACTCCTTCAGCCAAAATTAAATCCATTCCCCTCTCATCGCATAGGCGTAACCCCTCAAACATGTTACTCGCGACTTCTTCCGGACGATCTTTCGAGCCCAGAACAAACAAGAGATCCGGAAGCCGATTATGCAAAAAAGGCGCACTTTCGAGTGTACAAAGAACCCCGACTTTTTTCAGCCTAGCATGTCCTTTGTGAATTTCTTGTCCCATCCGCTGAACGACACGTTCAGATGTGCCGACCAACAGCATCATCTCTCCATGTGGAGCATAGTGCCTATATTTCATACCTGGTGCTTTGGGAACCTGATTCTCCAATAGCCTGTCCACCTGAATCTCACCCAATACCGCCTCCAACTGTTCTTTAGAGATTCCACCTGGACGCAGGATAGTGGGAACCTCCCCACTCACGTCAAGGATGGTTGACTCTAACCCAACCAGACAGGCTCCGGCATCGAGGATCAGCGGAATCTTACCTTTCAAATCGCGCCAAACATGGCTTCCACTTGTTGGACTTGGTTTACCTGAGAGGTTAGCACTTGGTGCGGCTATTGGCAACCCGGTTTCTTCGATTAGGCGGAGGGCAACCGGATGGCTAGGCATACGAATTGCCACGTTAGGCAGCCCCGCTGTGACCACATCCAAAACATGGGCTGTTTTAGGCATGACCAAGGTCAATGGACCCGGCCAGAAATGTTGAACGCAAAGCTCTGCCGCCGGCGTCCAACACTTAACCAGCCTGTTTGCCATAACACGGTTACAAACATGGACAATTAAGGGATTATCCTGAGGCCGACCTTTTACTGCAAAAATTTTGGCACAGGCTGAAGCATCTAGGGCATTCGCACCCAACCCATAGACCGTTTCTGTCGGAAAAGCAACCAGCTCTCCTGCACGCAGCCGCTCTGCACCCTCTTTTAATAGTTCAGCTTCCGGCTGGACTCCATCAATATAACTTCTTTTTGTCTGCATTTCTGCTCACCTCGCTAAGATCACCCGGTCTCGTCCCGCCAAGTCCAAGAAAACTTGTGTTTCAAAACCCTTCCTTTGGAAAATTTCACGAACCGCCTCGGCTTGCTTCCACCCTATTTCCATCAGTAGTTTCCCTTGAGGGTTTAATAACGGTCGTATCTCTTCAGACAAACGACGATAGAAATCTAAGCCGTCTTGCCCTCCTAAAAATGCCATAGGAGGTTCGCGAAAAATCTCCGGTGCACACTGACTATAGTCCTCTACGGAAACATAGGGGGGGTTTGTAATAATAAAATCCCATTGATCGCCCTGGATAGGTGTCACAAAGTCCCCCTGACGCCATTGCACTGAGACACCCAAACGTGCGGCATTCTGTCGTGCTACATCTAAGGCGGCTGGCGAAAGATCGGTTCCAACTACCTCTGCCTGAGAATAATAATACGCCATTGAAATCGCGAGAGCCCCACTTCCAGTACAAAGATCTGCGACCTTAATCGGCAGGCTTCGCCCCTGTCTTTCTTCCTGCCTTACGATGTCCAACCATTTCTCAACCAAAATTTCACTATCCGCACGTGGAATAAGCACACGCTCATCAATATCGAAGGAAAGGCCCATAAACTCCTGTCGCTTTAAAATGTATTGGAGAGGCTCATGTTCGGCGCGGCGAAAAATTACCGCCCTATAGTCTGCTTCCTCTGCCTCAGACAGATTACGACCAAGCTCAAGATAGAGACGGTCACGCCGCGGCACACCTAGAACTTCTGCTAATAATAAGTCTGCGTCATAACGGGCATTTTCTATTCCTTTTTCTAAGAGCTGCGCCTCACCGTACTGCATTCCTTCTAATACCTTCAAATAGCTTAACCCCCGATTCGATATTCGAGGTTCGAAATTCGTGGTTCGAATATCGAATATCACTTGGCTTCTGAATAATCCCTATATCAAATGGAACAATTCCACTGAGTAAAGTAATTCCATTGAGTAATTTTGCTTTAGTCGATCTCAGCCTTTAGCCGTTCTGCTTGATCTGAGGTAATTAGAGTTTGGATGATCTCTTCCAAATCTCCTGCCAGGATCGTCTCCAAACGATGTAATGTTAGGCCGATACGATGATCTGTGACTCGGCCCTGAGGGAAATTAAACGTTCTAATCCGCTCGCTCCGGTCACCTGTGCCCACTTGACTCCGGCGTTCAGATGCCTGCTCCCCGCTTGCTTCATCTTGAGCCTTTTCCAGGATGCGAGCCCGTAAAACACGCAAGGCCTTCTCTTTGTTCTTAAGCTGAGATTTTTCATCTTGGCAGGACGCTATGATTCCAGTCGGCAGGTGGGTAATTCGTACAGCCGATTGCGTGGTGTTTACACACTGTCCGCCAGGTCCACTAGAACAATAAACATCAATACGCAAGTCATTGGGATTGATCGAAACTTCCACTTCTTCCGCTTCAGGGAGAACTGCTACCGTCGCCGTAGACGTATGAATCCGCCCCCCCGACTCTGTGGATGGAATACGTTGAACCCGATGTACACCACTTTCAAACTTCAGTTTGCTATAGGCGCCATACCCTTCCACTAGAAAGATAACTTCCTTATAACCGCCAATATCTGTATAACTGGCACTGAGCACTTCTGTTTTCCATCCCTGCCCTTCGGCATAGCGAGTATACATCTTGTAAAGATCCCCCGCGAATAAAGCTGCTTCATCGCCGCCTGCCCCTGCCCGAATTTCCATAATGACGTTTTTCTCGTCATTCGGATCCTTGGGCAGGAGAAAGACGCGCATCTTCGCTTCTAATTCCAACGATTGATTTCGTAAATCATCTCGCTCTTGCTCCGCCATCTCCTGCATGTCCGAGTCGAGTTTTTCCTTGAGTAGATTCTCAGTTTCCTCAAGCCCATGAAGTACCGCTTGATATTCTCTAAACGCTGTGACAAGGTTCGTCATACCCGCCTGAGCTTTGGCGTATTTTTGCCACTCACTCTGATTGGCCAGGATCTCCGGGTCACTAAGAAGCTCCGTGAATTCATCATATTTTCGTTCAATTTCGTAAAGTTTCTCTAACATTTTTCACACCCCAAAATTTACGTTAGTTCCTGACCAGAATCCAAAACACCTTTTAAGGCAGCGAGTGCAACCTCTAACTGAGCATCATCCGGTTCCCGCGTGGTTAATTTCTGTAATAACAAACCTGGAACAATAAGCCAGCGAAGCCACGGCGATTCCAAATGCCGTGAAGAAAATTTGAGAATTTCATAAGCAATTCCCGCCACTAAGGGCATCAGAAGCATACGGGAAAGCAAACGCCACCACAAAGGATGCAAACCCACAAAGGCGAACACAAAGATACTCACAACAACTACAATCAGAAGGAAACTTGTCCCGCAGCGCGGATGCAACCTGGGGAATGGACGTGCATTTTCTACGATGAGCTCTGCCCCTGCTTCATAAGTGAAAATTGCTTTATGCTCCGCACCATGATATTGAAAAACCCGCTGAATGTCTTTGAGCCTAGAAATGAGTAGAATATACATAAAAAAAACTACGAGCCGTATTGCCCCCTCTAAAAGGTTTTGCCACATAGTCCCGGTGACCTTTCCTCTCAGCAAGTAAGCCATTCCGGTCGGTAATCCTACAAAAAGCAAAAGACCCAGGGCAAAAGCAATTCCTATAGTCAAGGCCATTTCCCAAAACCCCAGTTCGTCTTCTCCACCATCTTCCTCTCCCATTGAACGATTGGCAGAAAAGGTTAAAGCGCGCATCCCTACAATCAGTGAATCGACGAGTGCTACAAACCCTCGAATCAACGGCAACTTTAAAATAGGTTTTGTAGCCCACGAATTAAGCTTCAAGTGCGTAAGCTCAATCGTACCATCGGGCAGCCTGACCGCAATAGCACTCTCACGAGGTCCACGCATCATGACGCCTTCTATGACCGCTTGCCCACCATATTGGACTGGTCTACCCATCTCCTACTTCCTCCTCTATTATATCGCAGCTCGTGGCGCGAGGTTCGAGACGCGAAGGCTATTTCGATGCACGAGGCACGAGGCACGAAGCAAGAGGCACGAAGCACGAAGGCAAACTATCGCGCTTCGCTACTATATCGTGCACCGTACTTCTCGTCTCTCGTCTTTCGTCTCGTGCATCGCGCTTCGCGCCTTGAAGCTCGCGCTCTGCTTTACGTAAAAAGCAGAGCTTGCGCTCTGCTTTTCCACCAGCAACGACCGCAGGCCGTTGTTTACATCCCATATTTCTTTTTAAACCGATCAACCCGTCCGCCGGCATCGACAAACCGCTGTACCCCGGTATAGAAGGGATGGCATTTCGAACAAATTTCCACTTTGATGTCTTTTCTTGTGCTGGCTGTTGGAATGACTTCTCCGCAAGCACATGTCACCGTGGTTTGTTCGTATTTCGGGTGAATTTTTTCTTTCATGTCTTCACCTTCTTTCCCATTTGGATCGAGGCGCTCTTTTGTCGCACCTGTTTATCACACAATTTCAGTCAACTCTTATCATTATAGCACAAATATAACCAGCAGGTCAATATCCCATTTTCTAGCATATAAGAGAAGCGCATCAACAGCCCTTCATCGCATAATCTGGCTTCTTGTCAAAGCAGTGACGTGCTTCAATAAAACGCACAGTCCCTGTTTTTCCTCGAATGACCACAGTGTGAGTCAATGCCCCTTTGGAAGTATAGGTTACAGCGCGCAACAGGGGCCCTTCTGTAATCCCGGTCGCTGCAAAAAAGACGTCATCCGTACTTACCAGGTCATCCATCGTTAACAACTTTTGGACATCCTCAATCCCTAGAGCTTTTGCCCGGGCGACATCCTCTTCATTTTCCGGCCAAAGACGGCCTTGCATTTCCCCTCCCAGGCAACGAAGGGCTGCCGCAGCAAGTACACCTTCGGGCGCTCCGCCAATTCCCATCATCATATCCACACCACTATCTTCAAACGCACAGGCCACGGCTGGGGAGACATCCCCATCGGTTATGAGTCGAACCCGCGCACCACAAGCACGTACATCTTGAATTAATTTTTGATGTCGTGGACGATCTATAATCACGACTGTGATGTCTTTCATGCTTTTCCCTAACGCTTCAGCCACACTCGAGACATTTTCAAGCACAGTTGCATCTAAATTTATCTTCCCAACAGCAGCAGGTCCTACCGCAATTTTATCCATATACATATCTGGAGCGTGCAGCAAGCAGCCCCTCTTGGCAATCGCCACTACGGCTATCGCCCCTGCCACGCCTTTTGCACAACTGTTAGTCCCCTCTAATGGATCAACTGCAACATCTAATTCCGGACTTTCTCCATTTCCAACCCGTTCCCCGATGTAGAGCATCGGGGCCTCGTCCATTTCTCCTTCTCCGATCACCACTGTTCCGTCCATATGAATTGTGTTAAAAACCGCACGCATCGCTTCAACCGCTGCATTATCAGCGGCTATCTTATCCCCTAACCCTACCCAGCGGGCAGAAGCCAGCGCTGCCGCCTCTGTCACTCTGGCAAATTCCATTGTAAGTTCTCGTTCCACTTTTGAGTCCCTCCCTAATTCTTTCACCCAATTATTGCCGATCCGCCTTCTGTATCCACATGGTATAACAACCACAATCGTATTTCGCTGAGATATATATTACAAATTATGTCATCATATTCATTGTTACTCTCTTTATTGTGACATACTCTTAAAGTGATTTCAACCACATAAAATTTTTTAAATTTACAAAAAGGTTGGCACCAGCTTATCTGTATTCAGACAGGCAGATGCCAAGATCGAAGTTCGGTATTCGAGGTTCGATATTCGATGTAGTTCAACGAAACTTCAGAATGCAAAATCCATTCCTACTTGAAACAAGTTTCCTTATATCAAATAACGACGAATTACCACTATGCAGAACGCGATTTTCTAAAGTTTTTTCCAATCCGCCAGAAACTTCTCAATCCCAGCATCTGTCAAAGGGTGACGAAACAGTTGTCTTAAGACGCCAAACGGAACCGTTGCATAATCCGCTCCTAATTTGGCCGCTTCTGTGACATGAACTGGGTTTCGGATACTGGCAGCAATAATTTTTGTTTCTATGTCATTGACTTGAAAAATCTCGCACATATCTGCCAACGTATTTAGCCCATTTTCACCGATGTCATCCAGTCGCCCCAGAAATGGGCTAACAAAGGTTGCACCCGCTCGTGCTGCTAGCAAAGCTTGATTTGCGGTAAACACGAGAGTAACATTCGTCTGGATTTTCTCGGCACTTAAGGTCTTGACTGTTTTGAGGCCAGCTTCTGTCATCGGGATCTTGATTACTATATTCGAATGAATTGCTGCTAACACACGCGCTTCTTGCAACATTCCTTCATAATCGAGTGCAATAACCTCTGCGCTGATGGGGCCATCGACGATCCCAGTCACCGTTTTGAGAAGTTCGTGGAAGTCCTTTCCTTCCTTAGCCACTAGACTAGGGTTCGTCGTTAGACCGGCAATGACTCCCATATCCCAAGCTTGCTTGATTTCTTCAATATTTGCAGAGTCCAAAAAAAACTGCATGACGTTGCCTTCTTTCTCTGAGATTACGCTTTCCCGTTGCTACCGAAAACTCGGATTTTCTCGCGAATTATCGCGGTCGCTGCTTCCCGGGCAGGGCCCAACATTTTGCGAGGGTCAATCTCCTTGAGGTTCTCCTCAAGCACAAGGCGGGCAGCCCTTACAAACGCTTCGCGGATATTGGTGTCAATGTTGATTTTACAGACACCCCTGGAAATTGCTTCTCGAAGCGCTTCATCCGGCACTCCGGAAGATCCGTGCAAGACAATAGGCGTTGAAACACGTTCTCGAATTTGGGTTAATCGTTCAAAATCAAGTTTTGGAATTCCTATGTATTGACCATGAGCCGTTCCGATGGCAATCGCTAAGGCATCCACCTGCGTTGCTTGAACAAAATGTTCCGCCTCAGCCGGATCGGTAAACAAGGCTTCTCTGTCGCTGACGGTGATATCATCTTCTGTCCCACCGATTTTACCCAATTCGCCCTCTACTGAAATTCCCAGTGGCCGAACTGCTTCAATAACTTTGTTAGTCAAGGCAATATTCTCTTCCAGCGAGTGTTTAGAACCGTCAATCATCACGGAAGAAAATCCGTTACGCGCACACTGCATAACTTGAGCAAAGCTTGTCCCATGATCCAAATGAAGGGCGATAGGCACGCTGGCGTTTTCGGCAGCCAGTTTCGTCAAAGCCGTAATGTACTCAATGCCTGCATATTTTATGGCACCCTGACTGGCCTGAATAATAACCGGAGCATTTTCAGCCTCTGCCGCAGCCACTATAGCCTGAACAATCTCCATATTATTGCAGTTAAAAGCCCCTACTGCATAATGTTCTTTTTGGGCCTTTGCTAGTAACCCCACCATCGAAACTAACGCCATTTTGTTTCCTCCTTGTTCGTCTTTGTAATGTGCTGCCCTCGCAACGGACTATTAATAAGCCAAGTTTTATTCTCTTCCAAATACATCGAATCTATTCCTTCAATCTGACGAACATTATCTGCACTATCCGCATAGATCACGCCCACGGCTTCACAGCATTCACAATAAAGTTCGATGTGATCCGGTAACAATTCAAAGGATAACTGATGATTTCCGCAAGCGCACCCTAAATCTCCTTGCTTAGCCAGATAGTGAAGATGATCTAAAACAAAAAGCATCACTTCGGGATTTTCGAACTCTTCTTCATAACCCAGCTCTACTGCCAATTCCCCAATGGATTTTTCACGCTCATGACAAGCCTGGGTAACTTTCTGCTTAGGCCCGATATATCCGACAGAAGCTTCCACGGCCGGGCAAACGAGCGGCAGAGCCGCTTTTCCCCAAATGGCATGGCGATTTAATCTTAAATAATGGGTATCCCCACAGTAAGCACATGCATATGTGACGTTGAACTGCTGACGGTTCCGGCTGGTTACAGACATAAGCTCAAGACCGCAACCACAAAACAGTTTCTTACGTTCTCGCTGAGAAAATGCAAAGAGAGAGAGGGCATGAAATTCTAGTTCCCCACATTGAGAACACTGAATGGCGATCGTTGTGTTTGTCGTTAGAATCATAATTCCCACCTCTTCCTACAGCTTATACTTCGTCATGCGAGAAGATTTTCCTGCCTTTCAACCAACAAAAAACTATATAGTGAGCGGCGCGATCGATCTTGAACTACATCGTCTCAAATATCTCCCTCACCCGTGCTCTCAAATCAAACAAATCGAAGGGCTTAGCTATGTAATGGAGAATCCCAAGATCCTTTGCCTGCTCCATATTCTGAGTATCACCGTAGGCCGTCATCATAATCACACCAACCTGCCGACCTAAGGCCCGAATCTGTCCTAACGTTTCTAGACCGTTCATTCCAGGCATTTTCATGTCCATCAAAATAAGATCTGGCTCGAACGTTTCAAGCAGCTGAAGCGCTTCCACCCCATTCGCGGCCATTTCAACCTCATGTTGATCTTCTCTGAAAGTTTCAAAGAGCAAGCGACGCACACCCAGTTGGTCATCTACTACAAGAATTTTGGCCATTCCTTACATCCCTTCCTCTCAAGTATCTCGTCGTTCTCATTGGAGTGAATATTCTGGATTAACAGGGAAAACTCCTTCTTTCATAACCCGTTCAGACAACATTTGTCCTTCTCGTCTATATCTTCTAGTAATTCGAGGGTTCGCCACAGTTCGACGCAAAGGAATTCGAACCTCATCCCCTAAGGCGCAACCCAGCTTGCCCACGTCAATCACTGTAAGCTGCATACCAATTTTTCCTGCAACACGAACTCTCCGACCTTTCAACTCGACTTGTTCTTGCCCGAGAAAAATACCAAACAATGCCACAAAGTTTTTAAGCACAATTTTCAAAAAATCAATCCATCCCTGGGGCACAAAGTGTGGGGCTAAGCCAAACCCATCCGCATACCCAACAGGGAGAACCGCAAGTTGAGTTATGGTTTTCGTACGATAAATGCTTTGATACCCTACATTCGTCCCTTTAGGGACTGTGCGCAGATGAACAATTTGACTTTTAGCAACCCAAGGGTCGCTTAATGTTAATTTCCCACTAAAACCTGGTCCAGGATAATGCCCGATCAACAAGGTCCCGATCCGCACAAAATCATGATGCCATTCGGGATAATCAAGAAAAGCCGCGCTATTGCAAACATGTTTCCAAGTTGGACAAATCCCCAGTTCCTCGAGACGAGCTGTTAAGATCCTAAAAGACTCATATTGCTTGAGAGAATATCGCTTATCTCTTTGAGCTGCCCGAGCAAAATGGGTATATACTCCGGCTATCTGAACACGTGGGTCTTTTGCTAAAGCTATTGTTAGTGCTTCTAGCTCAGAAAGTTGGAATCCAGTCCTTCCCATACCAGTCTCTAATTTAAGATGCACCGAGACCTGTTGCTGGAGTTCAAGCTTCAGGTCCGAACAAACCTCATTTAATTCAGTAAGCGAAGACAATCCCGAAAGTGTTAGTTGTAACCGTGCCTTAATGGCTTGAGGTAATTCTTCTTTCAAGGTAGGACCTAAAACTAAAATAAGGCCCGAGATTCCATGCTCTCGCAAGATTAATCCTTCATCCACCCTTGTGACCGCAAACGCTTCACATCCGACCTTTTCCAAAGCGCGCGCAACCTCGATCGCACCCAATCCATAGGCATCTGCTTTCACCACCGCCATACATCTGGCCCCAGGACGGAGGCGCTTGATAACTTCTTGATAATTTCCCACGATTGCATCTAGATCAACTTCAATCCAGGCTCCAGACATAACTTTATCCCCTCCGAGCTCGCCGTATCTTACCGATAATTCCCTTGACGACGTCCGAATAGATCGGCTCCAAGTGGTTCCAGAGAAAATAGATTGCTGGGCGATAGACTACGTCCCACTCTCCAATGAACTCTGTATACTCTCCGTTAAACCCCTTCTTAAATCGATAAAGCCCATAAAGCGGGTTATCTTCCGTTAAATGCCCAGGGACCCCTCGGAAATCATAGAGCGTGCAACCTAACGACTTTGCCCAACGGATCATTTCCCACTGAATCAAGTAATTGGGCATGACATTGCGATGAGCGTTCGATGAAGCGCCATAGATATACCAGGCTTTATCACCAATGACAAAGGCCAAAGTTCCAGATATGATTTGCCCTTCATACTCAGCAATGAATAACTCTCCTAAGCCTGCCGGAACCAAGGAATCATACAGGTCTTCAAAATAAGAATAGGCCCGAACCAAAAAGCGGTCGCGCTCTGTCGTTTCTGTTAAGACACGATAAAATTCCGGTAAATCTTTACGCGTCCCGGTCCGGATTTGAACCCCTTTTTTCTGGGCCAGACGAATATTGTAACGTGTTTTTTGCTGCATATTGGCTAGTAACGTCTTCTCATCCGGAGAAATATCCAAACGAAACACGTACTTTGGTTGAACCCCTTCAAAGCCCTTGCCACTCTCAGCGGAGCTAAATCCTCTCGCAAGCAAGGCTTGTTCCACCTCTTTTTCTGAAGACGACACATCAGGATCAACCTTGAGAAAAATTGCACCTCGAGATTTCGCCAACTTACGAATCTCTGCCAACACCAAATCTAACAGTTCGACATTCTTCCAGTCCACGATCGGCCCACGAGAAGCATAAAAAATAGGCATTCCCATAACCGGGATTTTGCGTTCCAGAATAGTAGCCGCAGCAACAATTTCTTTGTTCGCTTCAATTATCAACCGCCAAGGCACCCATCCTGTCCTACTCTTAATCTCTCCCCATTCCCAAGACTGCAGTATATGCCCTCTCGAATCCTTGGCCAAAAAAGTATTAAAGCGTTCATGTTCACTTTTATCGATCCACCTAGCAACGTAGGCCATCCGGTTCAATCCCCCTCCTCTTGCCATTCTTTCCAGGCTTACACTCGTCTAATCAACAGCTCATTGATATAACATAAGAGTCCATGCCATAACCCTTAATCCCAGGTTTAGCAGAACTCTCTCATAGTCAACATTATACGTCGAGGTTCATGCATGGCATTTTTCCCCCGTTCCAGCACAGAGATGACCCTCTAAACAAGACGGTGCGCATAAATGCGCCGTCTCCCAAAACCCTCGTACCCAACAGGAATTCTCACCAAGCTCCAAAGCAGTGCTAATCGTTCCCACGTTCCTAGCCCCGGCCGCAGTATGACACGAGCGCGACGTCTTTACGTAAGCAGCCTAGCAAACTTCCGTTCAAGCGACCGACCCCAGACACGGGGCAGCGCACACGATGTGCGCTGCCGCCAATGCGCCAAGGATGGCGCTTTTGGCGGGCACCCCGCTCCCCAAAGCCGGGAGCTTGAACGGTTAGTTTGCTCTGCATCGTAAGCACCGAGCACTGTGTCATACAAGGCCCCGGCCTACTTAAGCGCAGCTCTAATAAACTCTCTAAAAAGCGGATGCGCTCGGTTTGGACGAGACTTAAACTCCGGGTGGAATTGAGAAGCCAAAAACCATGGATGATCTGGTAATTCTGCAATTTCCACCAGACGACCATCTAATGATGCTCCGGAGAACCTCAGCCCAGCCGCCTCGAGCTCGGCGCGGTACTGGTTATTAACTTCATAGCGATGACGATGGCGTTCGTAAACCACTTGGTCTTGATACGCTTGAAAAGCAAGGCTCCCCTCCAGCAACTTTGCCGGGGAAATCCCTAAACGCATGGTACCGCCTTTTTCTTCAATGTCTTTTTGCTCAGGAAGGATGTCAATAACCGGGTATGATGTGTCTGCATCAAATTCCGTACTATTGGCTTGTTCCATACCACAGACATGGCGAGCAAACTCGATGATAGCCGTTTGCATCCCCAAGCAAATTCCAAAGAATGGTATTTTTTCCTCTCGCGCATAACGAATGGCTTCGATTTTCCCCTCAATCCCTCGATTACCAAACCCTCCGGGAACAAGAATTCCATCAACGCCTGCTAAATATTTTTCAACGCCTTGTTCTTCAATATTCTCGGAATTTACCCAACGGACGTTAACTTTTGCCCCATGCTCGGTCCCTGCCGACCTTAAAGCCTCAGCGACACTCAAGTAGGCATCCGGAAGCTCTACGTATTTTCCGACAATCGCAATCTCGACCTCCCGCGTCGGGGATTTAATTCTCTCTACCATAGCTTTCCACTCTGTCATATCGGCCGCAGGGGCCTCAATACCTGAGCGACGAAGGACAATATCGTCAAGCCCTTCTGCCTGGAGCTTCAAAGGAACTTCGTAAATGGTCGTCGCATCCAAAGCCTGAATAACGGCTTCTGATTCAACATCACAGAGCAGGGCCAACTTCTCCTTCATATCACCCGAAAGCTCTTTCTCGGACCGACACACAATGATAGTTGGCTGAATGCCGATTCCCCGTAATTCTTTAACCGAGTGTTGAGTTGGCTTTGTTTTTAATTCTCCGGACATAGGTAAATAAGGGACTAAAGTGACATGAATGTAGATGACATTCTCTCGCCCTATGTCATTTTTCATCTGCCGGATCGCTTCAAGAAAGGGCAGAGATTCAATATCTCCGACGGTTCCGCCGATCTCAGTAATTACAAAGTCCGGATGACTCTCCCGCGCCACGCGGTAGATCCGTTCTTTAATCTCATTGGTAATATGGGGAATGACTTGAACGGTTCCTCCCAGATAATCGCCTTTACGTTCCTTACGTATGACTGACCAGTAAATCGTACCTGTCGTTACATTACTATTTTTCGAAACTGGAACATCGATAAAACGCTCATAGTGGCCCAAATCCAAGTCCGTCTCTGCCCCGTCATCTGTAACAAACACCTCACCATGTTGATAAGGGCTCATCGTGCCAGGGTCGATATTGATATAGGGATCAAATTTTTGAATTGCCACTTTGAGACCCCTATTTTTCAAAAGACACCCCAACGATGCAGCCGTGATTCCTTTGCCAAGGGAAGACACAACGCCGCCCGTTACGAAAATAAATTTTGTCATGTGCTTTACCATTTCCTTTCAGACCTTAAATGTATACCGAGCGAACTCCTTTATTCTCAAGCAGTAGATATCTACTATTAAGTACCATCTTCTGCAAAAAAACACGTAAAAAAGCTAGTCCGCGAGCCGCACTAGCTTTATTTTACCAATCAGAAAGACTATGTCGGTGGATAAGTGCAACTAAGACTTGTGCTTACGCCTGATGGCTTGGCACAAGCCAAGTTTTCAATATCTCACTTGCTCTATTTTAGCCACACTTTTAAAGGATGTCAAGACAAAGGACTTCCTTTACCATTTTTCTCCGCGCCTACCCTCATCCGCTTCATCAAAAACTTCGTCTGTTTCTGAGGCATCCTCATCTAAAGCATCCTCATCTAGCTCTTCTAAATCTGATTTGTCTTCTTCATCAGAAGATGCTTTGTTCATCAAGGCTATCGGAGACAAGCGCTTGGTGGTTTTCGCTGGTTCCCAAACCTTCAGACCCCATTCACCTCGGCCGAGAAAAGTAAACCGTGTATCGAGGTTGATCTGAGTTAGTGCCGCCGCAATTCGTATTGCCTCCTGAGAAATTCCAAGGCGCTTTAGTACTTCCTCAATTAAATTATGATAATGCATGGGGTTACCCTGAGCTTTTAGAACCTCAAAAGCTATATCTGCTTCCGTCGGCTTATCTTTTCTGTTTAAAGAGTGGGTCAAAACTCCACCGCCCTTCGTCGTTTTGAATATCAATATTCGGCCCACCCCTAAATATTTCCTGCTTGTCGTTTATTTAAACATAAAATTAGGTTTCCCATATCTTACATCTTTTCAGGAGCGGATACCCCTAGTATACCCAACACATTGCTAATAATTTGTTTCACAGCCGTCACTAAGCTCAGACGAGCCCGTCGCAGCCCCTCATCGTCAACAAGAACACGCTGACTGTTATAGAAGGTATGGAAGAGACCAGCCAGGTCAAGTACATAACGAGCTAAACGATGGGGTTCCATCAGACGTGCAGCGACAATGATCTCGCTCGGTAAGTCTGCCATTTTCTTGAGCAAATCCCGTTCTTCCGAGCTATCCAGGCGTTGTAAGTCCTCTGCAAGCGGAGGTGTTCCGGAATTGCCAAGTTCCTCAGCTTGCCGCAAAATACTACACATACGAGCATGCGCATATTGAACGTAATAAACAGGGTTATCTGACGACTGGGCTTTTGCTAAATCCATGTCAAAGTCCACAGTTGAGTCAGGGTCGCGCAGGTTAAAGAAAAACCGCGCTGCATCTTTACCGACTTCATCCATCAATTCACGCAAGGTGATGTACTGACCAGAACGTTTGGACATTTTCACCACTTCACCATTCTGGATGAGCCGCACAAGCTGCATTAGAATAATTTGAAGATTATCCGGGTCATACCCTAAAGCGGACATTGCGCCCTTCAAGCGAGACACATGTCCATGATGATCGGCACCCCAAATATTGATCACCCGATTAAAGCCACGCTGAAATTTGTTGTGATGGTAGGCAATATCTGCCGCAAAGTAAGTTGGGGTTCCATTGCTTCGCACCAATACTTCATCTTTTTCATCTCCAAGCAGCGTAGATTTAAGCCAAAGCGCGCCTTCTTTTTCGTAAATGTAGCCCTTCTTTTCGAGTTCCTCCATAGTTGAGCGAACAGCACCCGAGTCATGCAGGGATTGTTCGTTAAACCAAACATCATATTCGACCCCAAAATCCTGAAGGGTTTCCCTGATGTCCCGCATTTTTTCGTCCAAGGCATACCGTACCAAAAACTCACGTCGAAGTCCCGCTTCAACTGAAAGATACTTGTCTCCTACTTTGACAATAAGCCCTTTTACCGTCTCGATCAAATCCTCGCCATGATATCCCCCTTCAGGGAAAGGGGCATCCTGACCTAGTTGTTGCAAATACCTTGCTTCCAAGGACAAGGCAAAATTGTGAATTTGGTTTCCCGTATCATTAATGTAAAATTCACGGGAGACTTCATACCCTGCCGTCGAGAGTAACGAAGCGAGGCTGTCGCCAAGTGCCGCTCCACGAGCGTTCCCCATGTGTAATAGCCCAGTAGGATTTGCGCTCACGAACTCGACCTGAATCTTTTGACCCTTTCCGATATCCACACGGCCATAGTGTTCTCCAGCTTTAATCACTTCGTCTATGACATTCGTCAGCCAGGAAGGATTTAAACGGAAATTAATGAAACCAGCCCCTGCAATCTCAGAAGATTCTATCCAAGTCCCGGTCGTGTCCAAGTAATTAATAAGTGTAGCGGCTATCTCCCGGGGCGAACGTTTCGCTTGTTTGGCCAACACCATTGCAAGATTTGTTGCCAAATCTCCATGTTGTCTTTCTCGTGGTTCTTCCAAAACGAAATTTGGCAATTCTTCAAATGTTAATGTACCAGCCGCTTGCGCAGAATTCGCGGCTTCTACCAACTGATTAGTAACCCGTGTTTTTATGTCCTCATAGAGACTCATTGGGGGAGATCCTCCTTTATGTTTAGCAACAGCAAATTATAACTGACCAACTTATCATCAACAAAAAGGTCATATTCTAGATTAATACGTCCCCCATGGACTGTCAAGTCATACTCTACCCGGTAAGGCATGTTGCTTATCCATATTTTACCATAACAGGTGGCATAAATACTACGGTTGAGCACGCCTTTTTTAAATTCTTGCGTTAGCTCAACAGCGCCTTTGCGATTTAAGGTGACCAATCCTTCTTTAATGATTAGAAACGTCGTCACATCTCCGAGGCCCGTATTTTCATTGTCTGATTCTTTATAGAACAGATAGAATACACCATTTCGTTCATAAAATGTACCGACTGTGCTTAATTTCTGCTCGTCTTCATGCCCTTCGGAATAGATCTGTTTTCCGTGGACCTGGATAGATACTGGGGTCTTCTTCACGGGTTTGCTCCTTTCGGATGCGCAAGTGGGGACGGTTCTTGCTTGCATCCTGCTTTGGGGTGGGAGGAAGTTCCTTAGCACGTTCGCACATGCTGCATTGCTATTCGCTTGTCACAAGATGATATCCTTGATTCCCGTGAAAAATTATACCTACATTAATAAGCCCTGATTTTACAGGCATTTTGGTGTTTTTGTAGGTATAAAAATTATACCTACAAATTGAATAACAAATCATTATTTTTGTGACTATTCAGGTACTCAGTTAATCAACCACAGATTACACAGATTAACACAGAATAAATACATTTTGGCTCTAAACTACAAATCGCTT
>JARLHW010000109.1 GCA_031292075.1 Desulfosporosinus sp. | reverse complement strand
CTAGGCTGGCTTCCAGAAATTAACGTTAGAGGTCATTGTTCGGATTTTTCAATGGCTTAGTTTGCAATACCTATTTTTCGGAATCGAAAAACAAAAGAAATAATCAACCAAACCCTTGACTTTTATTAGCTGGTCTTAATCTCGATGCACCATGCGAAAAAGCTCAATCAATGAGTACAGATCTGGATGAAACTAGCTCTAACGAATAGTCTTTATCCTTAAGGGAATTCTTGTTTTGCTCTTAGAATTTAAATCCCCACCACGAGGTGGGGATTTTTGGTTTGTATAGTTACCCTCTGTTTTTTTTAGCTAATCCTTTTAGGAAGTTTCTAGCGTATTTATCGCCACACTCTTTATAGTTCTTGTGCCCTTCTTTTCTTAATAGAGCGCTCAATTCTCCTTTTGTGACAATAACCCCTGTTTCTCTTAGTATATCTATTATATCGTCACTTGTTAGTGAGAGCGCTATTTTCAATTTCTTAAGCAAGATATTATTTAGATTTGGATTTTCATTATTCTTTAGTACTGGTCTTTCAGGTTGCTCTGGTTTTGCATCTTGCTTCCCTCTTTTAAATATAATAAAGCCATTTAAAAATGACTCTAGCGTACTGTTCTTGCATTTTATATTTTCTTCCTTTCCTTCAATTTGATCTATTTCGTCAGGCTCTTCACCTACATTATAGTAACGGTAAGTATCTTTTGATTTTATAAGCGTCTTTCTTACTTCTTCTTCTGTTAGTTCAATGCCACCAAGTTTAAATATCTTCACCATTTCTGTGTCCCTCAAATCTAGTGCATATCTTAATCGAATTAATATATCATTATTATCCATCAATAATCCTCCTAAATCTTTATTGAATTATACTTTCATAAATAGGAACTGCTCGACGATTAGAAGAAATAGATATATTATGAAATTGATCTCATTTCCTCGGTTAGACAAATAAAGAAGTCCATTAGTAAAAGGGAGTATATACCAATGTTAGTCGAATTTAAAATTATTAATGACCCCTTGCGTCCTAGTATTTGCACTAATCTTTGTTCAGTTTGTTACCGAAATCATAAGTATGAAAGTAAAAATATCGGTTGTTGTTCTTATGAACCGGAATTTTGTCTTTTCGATTTAGTATTTTTATATCTCCATTACCCCGATATTTATGAGTTAATATTGAAAAAAGGCCAGATAATTAAAGGCTATAACGGAATTATGCTAGAAATGAAGAGTGGTCTAAACCATTGCCCCTTCGCAAGTGACAATGGTTGTGTCTTACCAAAGGATGCCCTAACGCCTCTGTGCCGGTTATTTATATGCCGGGAAGCAGCAATCTTTGGGCCCGCCATAATTGAAGAGAAATTTGATGAATACTTTTTGAGCAAAGAATATTGCTTAAATAATTTTTTAAATAGTAAACTGACACTGATATATGACAAGGGTTTTACTAGGTCAAGACTTCACCACTTTATAACTGAATTTTCTCAAACCATAAACACGATGATTACAGGAATCAATAGAACGAATCCGCGGATAGAAACTTTCAATAGAGAAATAAATCTTAAAGATTTTGGAATACTCGTATAATTGGACGTCTCGGTGGCCTAGAGGAAATAGCTAAGTACTTTAAAACTCTTTAGCTGCAGCAAAACACCATTTCACCAAGTTGAACCCCTAAATTTTCCGCTACTATCTCACACTTAGCTCGCAGCAAGAAATACAGTCTTCTATCTTCCTTGCCGAGTGCTTCTAAAGATTCATAATTAGCCTGCCCTTTACTGATCACTAAGTCAGCCTTTTGATACGCCTGCTTGAATTCTTCCGAACAATCTTTGAGAATTGTTCCTAAAAAGCCGCTGCCATTAGAAATTACGCGGGTTTGCTCTGTCATACCTACAAAAACCGCATCCTCCATCGTGGCATCATTCAAAATTGGTTGGTCCTTAACAACATATGTAACTTTTATCCCCAATTTAGACAGTTGCTCAGCTAACAGTTTATCGAATGCAATTTCTCCGCTGTTATCTCCAAGGATTAATATCTCCCGAGCTTCTTTTAGTCTTTGCCGGAACGATTCATAATCATCTCGGGCAAATCTCTTCTCCATGGCCTCCCTAATACTCTCCTCAACATCAAAATCTTTCAGGATGCCCATGTCGATAATATTCCCAGCAACTGCGATTTGCAGAGATATAAAGAGTGGATCTGTACTTTTGCGAACCCTCTCCTTTAGTTGGGGCAAAAGTTTAAGAGCCAAATCATTAGACTCTTGCTTAGCACTATGAAACGGATCTTCGATTCCCAACAGCTCATTGACCTTTCGAAGAATGATGGTCGAGTTCTCTGCCGGAGTTCCTTGTGGGTCTAATAGAGGAAGGAGGGACAGAGTCTGGTAAATGATATTCCTCGCTTTTTCCTCAGGGATTTCAGTTTGTGCTAAAGTATTAATCGTTTGCGTTATATAGCAAGGAATACAATCTAGGGCAACGTTCATAAGCAGGAGCCTCCTCGTTATAGGCAGAAGCCATTGACATGATTTAACTGCGATACACAGATAACTTATCCCATCTATAATATACCATAAATTTGGTCCCTATAATCTGCTCCCGCTAATCGAAGGCAAACCCCAGATAGCCCAAACCTTCAGGAGGTGTCACCCAATCAAATTCTCTATTTACTCTAATCATTCCAAAAGGGCGAATGCAGCCTCCTAAATCCTCACCAAAGTACGGGGGTATGCGCAAAACATATTCCTTTGCCGACAGTTGGCGGACGATCTGTTGGATAGCCACGTTCATAAGATTCTCAGGCAATAAAATTTCCTTGATAAGTACCTTGTCCGGCGTTATTCTTTCAACCGCTAAACAACCCTGTATCTCTGCAATGTCTATGGCATAAATATCTACGCCGGACAGTTGTGACAGCTTTTTCTGGTAGGCGATATCTTCATCGCTATAGGCAATAAAGAGCCGGCCGTTAAGCTGTTTATTCCTGCGACAATTATATTCTTGGGGAGTTACCTCTGAGACCATGCACTTGCACGATTGATCGTATGCTCTACGCTCAAAACGATCGCGGAAAAATTGAGTCTCCCGAATATAAAATTTAACCTGATAGCCTTGTTTACGATAATAGTCAAAAAGTTGCTCTTTAGCTGGAACTAGAACAGAAAGCTCAGTCTTCAGAGTCTTCAGATAGTGGTTGCTAAAATCCATTAATCGAGCAGCAAAGCCTATATTTTGATATTCAGGGTGGGTTGCAATAGCGTAAAGCATGGCTGTCTTAAAGTTTCGGTTATCTGGAAGCACCGTTCTAACCGGTACCATCGTCAGCATTGCCAAAATCTCTCCCTCATGAAGCAATACGGCCGTTTGGTCCTCTTTATACCGATTGGCATAATAGAAATCGATAAAACTGTCTGAATCTCCAAAACAACGTTTCCAGAGATCCTTTTGGTGATCCATCTCGCCCTTTTGCGCTAGTCTGACTTCGAACATTGTGATTTCAATCTCCATCTGTTTCTTGATTGTGGATCCTTCAACTTTCCAAGTAGGTTGCTAAGTATTTTTCCTCCATTTTATCCGGATGGTAGGATGACTTAGCCTTTCGTAAACCCTCAAGGCCCATGTCCTCTTCACGGTTCACATAGATCAGTTGCGGATAGTTCTTTTGGATAAAAGTGGCGAATTCACGGTTAATCATTTGATAGGCACCTTCTATTTTGGCAAAGGCCTTTTCAATATGAATGACATAGGTATCTGAATTTAACTTTTCACCCATCGTGAAGGCAATCACTCTGCCTTCTACTCGAATAAGACCGCCTTCTAACCCAAGAGCGGCAAAATTTTGAAAGCAACGACGTACTGCGCAGCTTTCTTTGGCAATTTCATCCTTCTCACAGTGAGTGGTTTGACACCATATCAGGTTCATCTCCCAACATTCAGCTAGGTTTTCAGAATTGATCGGTTCAAAACTCCAGTCTTGATTTCCTTTATGAAATCTGTTGATATAATTGCGTTTAGCGTGAAGTTTATTCCCTGAAAGCGTGACCAACTTGTCCAAAAGATATACATAATCAAAGCTCTCTCGCATTTCGGTATACTTGAAGCGTTCCGGATACACACGATTCATTACAGTCATATCCTCCGGGGATACTCCGGCTAATACAAAGTCATGACCGCAGGAAACAGCATCTTCCCGCATTACTTCAAAAACAGTCTTGAGATCACCCGTTCCCGCCGGATAAAAGTAATAAGGAGTATCATTGATAACTCCTTTGACCACCAGATAATTATTAACTTGGGCAACACAATAATGATAAGTTTTCGACCAAGCAAATATGTTTGTAAAATTTTGATGACAACCGCTCAGATTAGCTGTTGCTAGAAGAGGGTCCATCCAAGTCTTGTCGCTTAGTTCTATTTCTTTAAAATTAATCATTATATCTCTCCAATAGCTTCATCGCATCTCTAATATAAGGCACATGACAAGTATATTATTCGACTTTTTTCCTTTAATTCCTCCAATGATAGCCGGGAAAAAAGCCGCACTGTTTCGGCGGCTTCTATCCTACATTTACAAAATGCTCCTGTACAAATTCTTTGAAATGATTAGCTGCCGGAGATACGTATCGTCCCTCAACCCAGGCCATGCCAATAATCCGTTGACATTTGGGTTCTGAAACATGAACTTGAGATATTCCCATCATCTCCGAGGTTCTAATCTTCGGAATGAGGGCTATTCCGAGCTTGGCAGCAACCAGTCCCACAACGGTTCCGACCTCTTCTCCTTCAAAGGCTATCTTTGGCGTAAACCCTGCCTCCATAAAAATCCGATAGATAATCTCTCCTAAGGACAATTCATTTTTAAAGGTAATAAAGGGTTCTACTGACAGTTCCTTGAGATTAACAGACTTTCGATTGGCGTGTGGATGATCCTTTGGTACAATAAGAATAATTTCTTCGGTCAATAATTGGATCCAGCGGATATTTTCCCGATCTAAAGGCTGAGAGCAAAAACAAAAATCAATTTCTCCAGCTTCAAGTTGATCTAAGATCTGATTTGTTACGTTTTGGTAAAGCATGAATCGAATCTCTGGGAAGCTTTTACGAAACAGACCAAGTAAATCCGGAACAAGATTCGTTCCTTGAGAATGGATAAAACCTAAAGAAACACTTCCATTTAGAGGATCTAGTAAATCTTGAATCTCTTGTTGCCCTGAGGTAATTTCCTGTATAGCGCGCTTGACCCGATTGAGAAAAATACGACCATAAATATTGAGGACGACTGTTCGTCCCTGCCGTTCAAACAAAGGAACCCCTAATTCCTCTTCTAGCCTAGCAATCGATCGACTAAGTGCTGGTTGGGAAATTGAAAGTACTTCTGCTGCCTTAGTAACGTGTTCCAACTGAGCTACGGTCTGAAAATATTGTAGTTGAGTCCATTCCATGAAGATAACCTCTCTAGTACAGATTAAATAGTACATCCATTATATTACCTGGATGCATCAAATTGATGCAAATTATATATTAGACGTTATTAACTATCAAGGTGTATGATATAAGAAAATCCTTTCTGAGAGTGAATTGGAGTGAAATCAAATGGCCTATATGAAAAAAGGAACTAAAGCTTTTCGCAAAACGACCTTAGCCATGTTTTTTGGCGGATTCAACACATTTGCCATTATGTATAGTACACAACCTCTGTTACCGGTGTTTTCCCGAGAGTTTCATATTTCCCCAACGGTTGCAAGCTTATCGCTTTCAGTCACGACAATAGCGCTGGCTATCAGTATGCTTTTCGTGGGTTCGCTGTCTGAAGTAAAGGGACGCAAACCTCTCATGAACTTTTCTCTAATTTCAGCATCTATCCTAGCGATTCTCATCGCTTTTGTCCCCAATTTTCATGTTCTTTTGCTTTTCCGCGTCTTACAGGGAATTGTTTTAGCGGGGTTACCTGCTGTGGCAATGGCTTATCTTAGTGAAGAGATCGAATCCGGGAACTTAGGAGTCGCGATGGGTCTCTACGTCAGTGGAGTCACGGTTGGGGGTATGAGTGGTCGGATTATTATTGGGATACTTACTGATTACTTCAATTGGCGAGTAGCACTCGGCACCGTCGGTGTTTTGAGTGTTTTGGCGAGTTTGCTCTTTTGGTACCTATTACCTCCATCGGAACATTTCCAGCCCCGTCCCTTGGAAATTGGTAAGTTATCGAAATCAATGGTTAACCATCTGCAAGACCCTAGCTTACTTTGCTTATATACAATTGCCTTCTTTGCGATGGGAAGTTTCGTTACACTTTATAACTATATCGGCTATCAATTAATAGCTCCGCCTTATTCACTTAGCCAAACGTTAGTTGGTTTTATCTTCATACTATATATTGTAGGCACGTTTAGCTCCACTTGGATGGGCCGCAGAGCTGATATGCACGGTCGAAACAAAATGCTCAGGATTGGCTTACTGGTTATGGCCTTGGGTGCCGCTCTTACTTTAATCACTCCACTTATGATTAAAATTCTGGGTATTGCCCTTTTTACCTTTGGCTTTTTTGGCAGTCATTCCATAGCGAGCAGTTGGGTTGGCCGCCAGGCTATTCATGACAAAGCGCAGGCCTCATCACTCTATCTCTTCTTCTACTATGCGGGTTCGAGCACAGGAGGAACAATCGGCGGTACTTTCTGGGAAGCCCTTGGTTGGGGTGGGGTCATCAGCATGATCTTGGGCTTCTTGCTCTGCGCACTGCTCTTATCCATCCGTCTGAACCTCATTGCTCCCCTTAACAAGCAAACGAAGACTAATAACCTTACCCTGCAAAAAGCTAACTGTTAACGTATTACAACTATAAGCTAAGACAGAATTACCTAATAAGAATGGCTTGGCGCTGATATTGAATTTGAGCTTTGCATCGCAATGTGATAAAGGCATCCTAATGGGGAAATTCCCATAGGATGCCTTTTTTGTTCCAGAACGGGCCCGAAGCCTTCCCCTCTTACTTTGAGTTTTTACTGCCAGGTCACTTGTAACGGATTTCTGTTTACTAGCCGTTTATACGTGAATTGGGGATAACCTACCATCAATCCACCGGTCACTGCCATTTTTTCCGGCAGATCCAAAAAGTCAATCAGCTTCTGATAACCTGATGCGGCACATGCTTCAAAGAACCCTGCCCAGCACGTTCCCAAGTCGATAGTAGGTGCATACAACTCCGCATAGGCTAGTGAAAAATGCGTATTATCTCGACCCCGAGGCAGAAAGTTCTTCGCCGTTAGGGCTACAACCAAACAGGGCGCGCCTCGCAAAATAACATCCTGACCAGTTTTACGATATTTGTTGACTGACGCAGCAAAATAGGGCGCCCAAGGAGAACCTTTATCTATTTGCTCTTCCATCCAGTCAATTACTATGGACGTAATTTTGAGCAAGGTATCAGCGTTATCGAAGACATGATATGCGACTCCCTGAGTGTTGCCACCAGTCGGCGCCATCCGAGCGATATCAAGAAGTTGTAGAATCTTTTCCCGTGGTACGGCAACTTGCTTATAACGACGAATTGAGCGCCGGGCACGAAGAAAGCAGGCCGCAGTGTCTGCGTCAAGGACAGGCACTTTTTCTAGGGGAGACTGTTGAGCGAGAGGCGCCTTGACGTTATCCAAGGCCTCTACGGGACAAACAGCTACACAGTGGCCACAGGCGATACAACTTAATCCTGTAGCTTGCGGTACCTGATTGACCATAGTAATAAATTCTGTAGGGCAGGCATCGGCACAGAGCCCACAGTGGATACATTTTTCTTGGTTAACTTGAATCAAGTCCATGTTCTTTCTTCCTTCTTTCCTCCTGTATAGTTACCCTTGACCATAATGGGCAATGCTGTCCTATTTTTTAGCAAAAGAGCGCTTTTTTCGTAACAAACTCACATACTTATTTAATATCAATGTAATCACTATTATCAGAGTGACAATAATAGCCTTGAGTTTTATACAAAATCTCCTATTGCTCAGCTATCAATGCCTCTAACAGTTCCATACGTGGTCCTTACTGATAGATATACCAAAAGAGAACCTGCACCAATTTAATGTAGATTCTCTCGGTTTACACCGTCAATTTTCGGACGTTAAACGACCTGCGTAACACTAAGTACTAAAAGAACATTCAGCTTATTGTTTTGGGTTTTTATAAATAACAGTGTTGATGTTGTTTCCGTTACCACAATCGGGAGTGTAACAGGTTGCATCTATAAATGAGCAACTACTTCCACAAGAGGGACATTTTTCTGGAGGTGTTTTTCCTTCAAAAGTGTATTGGCATACGTTGCAGATAAATTTATTCATATTCTGTTGCCTCCTTTATATTGTACTAATTATTAGTTTATCATCTTTTCATCTAAATAGATAGTCTATAATCATATCCTTTGATTAATACTTCTTTCTTTAGACAGCCTATCATGGATCGTGGTTCTTGCTTGCTATTAAGAAGCATTCGTCAACTATTTGGAGACAAAGCGATTATCTTGTACCCAAAAACGCCAAGGATAGTGAACGGCTTCTCCACTGTTATGAATACCAATTCTTGGACCCACCGCAATGGATCCAATCTCTTTTCCTTCTGCGATAAAAAGTGGATACTCAAACATCGCTCTCCCGTAATCTTCCTTTACTATACCAAGGGATTTCGTTAATTTTCCTGGTCCATTGGTTAGCTCTCGTTCCTTTTTCGCTTTTCCGCGACGTTGATACATCAGGTCAATTCCGCAACATGGTTCTAGGGCTCTAATTAATACCGCCTCTGGGCACCCGATCTCCCCACTAACCACGTTAATAAGGCAATGGGTATGCATAACATAAGTATAGACATACCCAGGTGGTCCAAACATGACTTCAGTTCTTTTTGTTCTTCGATTTCCGAAACCATGTGCCGCACGATCTTCTGGTCCAATGTAGGCTTCGGTTTCCACTATCCATCCTGCCACAGTACCTAACTCAGTTTCTTTCACAAGCAATTTCCCCAGCAAAGCACGAGCTAAACAAAGCGTGGGTTGTTGGAAAAACAAATCGTTTATCGGTAGAAATACCATAGTTGTTACCCCATTATCTAATTTACACTCACCAATATCCTATTATTTGCTTAATGTTTTCCGTCAATCTTACAAGCTGCGGCTTGATCACTTGTATCCTCGGAAAGGATATCAGGATACTGTTTCCCATGCCGCTGTAACCAGATATTAGCATATGAACATGTAGCCGTAGTTTTTATCTGTTCTTTTCTAAAATACTCAGCCACTACTTCCATCATCTTTCCTGCCACACCCTGACCTCTCAAAACAGGATTAACATAGGTATGATCTATATTCACCTCTCCATTTTCTTTACGTATGAAAGTAGTCTCACACATCAATTCACCTTTTTCATCGGTACTATATATACGTCCATTTTCATATTTCCAATTCATGTCTTTCCTCCCTCTAATCAACAGCATCAAAAAACTATCTCCTTACTTTATAACGAAGCTTGAACGTACCCTAATATTACCGCTTTTGTCTTTAAGATGCCAGTTATTATTCACCAAAATAACATTCACTGAGAGTTCACTCATTATTCATTTCGAAATAATAAGGCTAAATGCGTTCAATTCGGAATGTAATCTTCCACCAAGAGATAATTCTAGAAACTTAATATGCACAGTTTAACGCAAGACTCTTCATTCCAAATTATCTATGTAACTGTTATGCAATCTAATAAAACTTGTCCGTTTGTTGAGCAATCTTGGCTATTATGAAGAAAGAGTATTAAAAATCACTTGAAAACTAGTTCCATTAGAGTCCGAATTAATTTTCAACTTTGCATTGTGCTGATTAATAATATTTGTACATACGGCTATACCTAGCCCCGTTCCATTCTTTTTGGTTGTAAAAAAAGGTGTACCTATTTTCTCAATTAGTTCTGGCATAATTCCTTCCCCTTCATCTTGTACCTCTAGAACTACTTTTTCATCTTCTTTATAGGTTCTTATTGTTAGACAACCCCCTGATGGCATAGCATCAAATCCATTATTGGCAAAATTAAGAATGACCTGACACATTTCATTTTCATCTAAAAGAAGTTCTGGTATTTGGACAGAGTTTAATTTACGTGGATCATATTGGGATAAATTTTCTTTAGTAATGAATCAGGATAATATTGATCCAGTATAGATTGAACGAAGTTGCTTGCTGGAATACCATGAAATCTTTGGTTAGCTCTGATGGTTGCTACTGCGGAAATTGAAAAGTCAAAAAGAATAAATATAATAAGGGCCCAAGAGATCATTACTCCTATTTTATTAGGAATCTTTTCAATCTGATAACTCATAAACGGATAAATATCTTTGATTAATATAACACCAAGTATACCCCAGAAAAAACAATATAACAGGTTGGTGCGGCCAAAAATACTAAACTGTGAATTACTATAATCCCAGGAAATAAACCCAAAAGCAAATTCCTGGATTAGACTACAGCTAAACTCAAATAATCCTCCAAGAAAAGCGCTTGCGAAAAAAAGGAGGAGTTCTCGTTTAATATTAATTCTGTGCAAAATTAATACCATAATAACAGCCCCAAAACCATATATCTGACTAAACGGGCCATAGATCAAGCCGGCGCGGCTTTCAATATACCCATAACGAAGTAAACAAAATAAACTTTCAATAACGAAACCTAATATTGAAGAAATAAAAAATACCCAGAACATTTTGTAAAAATGGTATCCTGAAGCAAAACTATTCTGATTTAAAATATATTCATCAATTGACTGCGAAGTGTTTTTGTTTTCTTCCATAATTCTTCCCCTTCATTAGCCCACTCATGATCGGGCCTTTACATACCTCCAGGCCCACCTAGTCCTCACCTCGGCGAGGGTCTGTCATGTACGATCCGAACGGGATTTCATCGTCCAATGGTATAGATACTCATAACCGACAAATGTGCAATCATTCTGTAAAACCCTTCTTCTGCATTTCTGTCGCATTACAAAATAATGCCATTCCACTTCATATAAAAACATCCTCCCAAAATTTAGTATTAATTAGTATATCATAAAAATCAAAGCTTCAATAGCCAACCCTAGTCAACGAAAATAAATGGGAATAAGAATTTCGTAGTAACTTTGTGTTGTCCCCAAACCGTGACCTATAGGATTCCATCGCAGTTATTGGGAATCCAGGCCTTATTTTACTTTCAGCGCCCGCAGGTACGCCTTTGCTTCGTCGCCGATCCGATAGCTCTCAATCGCTTTCTGGATAGCTGCGGTGAAATCAGGTCACAGCGCACCATCAATCCTAACCAACTTATAATAAAGAGAGAGCTCCATATGAAGTTCTCTCTACTCGTACAATTCCAATATTAGAATAATCCTGTAATTGTTCCGTCAGCATCAATGTCCATTCTCATCGCCGCCGGACGTTTTGGCAAACCAGGCATGGTCATGATCGTTCCAGTAACTGCTACTAAGAATCCGGCTCCAGCGGAAAGACGAAGTTCGCGCACGGTAATTGTGAAACGATATCGCTTTTCATATTACATACTCCATTCCTAGTTTTTTTGAGTGGCGCAAGTAAAAATCTTACAGTTTGAACAATATCAGACCTACATACGAAACAGTATTTTGACCATTATGATAGGGTATTCCACAACCCTTTACTAAAGCCGTTACGTTAATTCCATATGCTTCAACCGATGAGACTGCTTTATCGGGAAAATAGCACTCTTTCCCGCTCAAATGAGCACATTTTTGGCAATACATGCAGGGACCTGCACTTAAGGGGAGAATTTCTCTAAAGACATTGTTATTCTCCACCTGTTCAAGAATCTTTCTAAATATTTTTTCATGATTGGCTTGTCCCTCTTGCATCCCTTCCCAATCAAACGAATCTTCTAACTGGTGAACAGTCTGAAATATAAGGCCTCGGTCAAATTCCAAAGCCCGCTTAATCAAATCACCGATCGGTCCGACGGTTGGTGGGCACATCCAGTTTTTATCGTATGAACCGCATGAATTCTCTTCACAGAGCTTTCTAAAATCTTCACTAAAAGGAATTTTTGCAACTTCAACGTGTGATGCATGAGTCGCGTTTAAGGCCAGGGCATCCTTGACAAAATCGTTTAGAACTATTTCCATATCAATCGCCCCTAATTGTATTAGATATTGCATTCGTGATAAGTCCAACCTTACAACCATTTTCGCAGTCCACTATTCCTAAATTAGAAATAGTGGACTAATTTCCAAAAGACGATTGCTACCCAAGAATTCAGAACATTTCTTTACTAATTCTGTCGATTTCTTCACTTGTCGTCTCATAGACACCCGGGAATGAAGAAATATTTAAACCCTGGCTTAAATTTGGAATAAAGTATAATTTTCCACATCGTTTGCAGGCTATATCAACATATTTAGCAATTTCTTCTCGTGACCAGGCAGGATGATCCACGACGCCGCTGTCGATATCTCCCATGAAAGAGATTCTACCGCCGTATTTTTTGATCAACTCGGGAATATTATTGGTTGTCATCGCGCCCTGCCAAATATCAATACCCATTTCAATCATAAAAGGAACGAAGGTAGCTGCGTAACTATCGCTGTGATGAACGATCAGTTCTACGCCATTTTCCTTCCAGAAACCATATACTTTCTTGTAAGCCGGTAAAAAGAACTCTTCAAACATAGCCGGAGAAATTAAGGTTGAAATCTGGCTGCCCCAATCGTCGTGATGAAAGAGTGCATCGGGGTGAATATGCTCTATCACTTGTTTAGCATAGGCTAGCTCATATTCAACAACGTAATCAATAAGTTCCTTCATGATTTCAGGTTCTTCGTACAAATTCATTAAGGCATCTTCAACACCCATAAGGTGATGCGTCATTTCAAAGATACCGGGTGCACAAAAAGCTGTTACAAATTTGTCAGTTCGATCAACTGAGTTGGCATGGGCTACAGCAGCTGCCCATTCTTCATCGGTATAGTAAACTGATGGCGCTTTGACAACGTCTTTCCACTTTGTAATGTCCTTGACAACTTTATGTTCATCGTCATGGACAGGGAAAGAACCGATTTGGCCTTCCGGCCAACTGAAGGTAATGCCCCATTTATTCTTAACTGTCATCCCCGGTCCCGGTGCTAAAGGAAGATCCATTGGAGCTTCCATAATAAGCTCCATAAATTCATACTGATTGACAAATCGATCCGGATTTCCACCTTTAATAGTTTCCATTAAATTCTGTCTCTTCGTTAACATCAATTATGGCCCCCTTCTATTTACTCCTTGCTTTACACATTAAGCCCCTAAACGATTATGCTTTTTACCAATTCTTTGGCTTTTACTGCAGCACTCCCGGCATCGGGTGCGAAACCGTCCGCTCCGATTTCATCCGCCATCTCCTGGGTTACAGGCGCACCGCCGACAATGACCTTGAACCCAGTTAATCCACTGGTTTTGAGCGCTTGAACCGTTTCCTTCATTGACGACATTGTTGTAGTCAGAAGACCGGAGCAGCCGACTAAAGTTACGTTTTCATTACCTTTGATGGCATTAATAAATTTCTCTGTTGAAACGTCTACACCAAGGTCAATCATTTTGAATCCGGCACTTTCGAGCATCATGGTAACAAGGTTTTTTCCGATATCATGAAGATCGCCTTGAACTGTACCGATAACACAGGTGCCTAAAGACGATATGCTCGTACCCGCGAGAAGAGGTTTTAGTACGTCGACACCCTTAGACATAGCTTTTGCGGCCATCAGCATTTCAGGTACGAAAACTTCTCCTGCGGAGAATTTGTCACCGACGACACCCATAGAGTCGATCATAGCCTGGAGTATATCTCCCGCTGCGGTTCCTTCATCAAGTGCTTCCTGCACCAAACCTGGAACGAGTTTAGCTTTTCCTGCTTCTAGCTTTGCTTTTACTTCCTCAATCTTTGCCATTTTTAATTCCTCCTTGTGTTTTGTTTATATTATTTCTGGGGACCAAATTTATCTTCCCGGTAGGCTCCGATGTATTCCATGCAGTATTCATCCTGTCCTAAGAGCGCTTCAGTGGCATAAATCATGCCCATCATATCTCTGTTTAACGGGTCGATGATCGCACTGTCCATCCCTGCGTTCATCGCCAGGACGATGAACGCCTGATTAACGAGCTTTCTGGTAGGGAGATTATAGGAAATATTGCTTGCTCCTCCAGTTACATGAATTTTCGGATATTGTGTTTTAATTTCTTTGATTACCTCTACAACCGTGTTGATTCCATCTTCCGAGGTACACAGCATCTGAACTAAGGGATCAATATGCAAACGTGACGGATCAATATTGCTTTCCTTGGCCTTTTTCATAATTCCAGCAAAAACTTCCAGACGTTTTTCTGCATTCTGGGGAATTCCTGTGTCATCGCATAAGAGGGCGGCACATTCCCATTTCGTATCAGCTATTAATGGAAATATGACCTCAATCTTGCCTCTTTCCAAAGAGACCGAATTGATAAGACCGGGCTTATTGCAGAATTTAATGGCCTCTGCACAGATACGTACATTAGGGCTGTCGATGGCAATGGGTGTATCTGTAACCTCCTGCACAAGGTCAATAAGCCACTTTATGGTTTCCAGTTCAATGCTGTCTTCAACTGAGGCACACACATCAATGAAGGCCGCTCCTGCAGCAGATTGAGCTCTAGCAAGATTTCGAATAAAGTCTGCATCTTTTGCCGCAATTGCCTTTGCCACGGAAGGAATTGCTCCGTTGATTTTTTCACCGATAATTATCAAAACCAGTCACCCCCATTTGAATTTTTAAGCACGGAGTCATTCTTAGAAATCATAACGTATCATTCAGCGTGTTTCATGCTAAAATACAAGTAAATAAATTTAATCCCCTTTCTATTCAGAATAGTTGTATAGTTGTATATATGAATATTCGATTTTTTCGGAATACTACCTTTGGTCAATCTTACAAAATGCACGGTGTAAACAGTATATAGTGCACTCTGCCTTGAACAAGGAGGTCTTTATGGAACAAAATTCGCTTTTTTCTCAATTTTCCTTAAGGTTAGTCAAAACGCTCAGCAAAGAATCCGGCCTGCAAGCCCTGGTCGATCTAGGGTATGAAATTCTTGGCAACCCGTTTACGATAACTGACTATAGCGTAAAAGTTCTTGCTTCAACCGGTGAAACCAAAGTAACCGATGACCCTGTTTGGAACGAGCTTAAAATGAATAATCACTTTATCTTTCAGACCTATTCCTATTATGTGAGGAATAGTTTGTTTAACGAGATAGCCAAGAATGATGCTCCTTTTTATTGGTCCGATCCTTACTGCAAATATCGCAGACTGATCGGGAAGATTCGTATCAGCAACAGAGATGTTGCTTTTATAGCGGCTTGCGCCCATAACCGGGATTTTAAAGAAAGCGATGAAGAATTGGTCTCCCTGCTTTGTGATGCCTTTTCAATCGAGTTGCAAAAAACTAAATATCTTGATTTCTCTCAAGTGCTGATGCATCAAAGCTTTTTGTATGATTTGCTTAATGGGAAGTTCGAAGACGAACGATTAATCGTTGAACGCCTGAAAATCTTAGGCTTAAAGTTTAAGAGCAAGCTGTTTGTAATCAACATTGATATTCAAAATTTGGATAAATCAAAATCAACCCTTCCTTACATGAGAGATGAAATTGAGAATAAATTAGTTAACGCGAAAGCAATAGTCTATAATCAAAACGTTGTAGTACTCGCCAGTTGTGAAAACGACAGACATTTTAAAGAGATTGAATTAAAGACTTTGAAGGAATTCATTAATAAGAATAATCTGCAGGCGGGAATCAGTCGCCCGTTTTTAAAATTAGCAAATGTAAAAGAACATTACCTTGAGTCGATTGAGGCAATAAAGTTGGGAAATCTGATGAATAAGGAGCAAAATTTTTACAAATATGAAGATTACCTTATTTTTGATTTGATAAATAACTATTCCGATACGGAAAAATGCAAAAAGTTTATTCATCATTCCTTGCTACGACTGATTGAATATGATAAGGAAAATGGCACAAATTATGTCCGCAGCTTTTATACTTATCTTTGCAATTTTAAAAATGTTAAAGATTCAGCAACTATTTTGAATATCCATCGCAACACCATGTTTCATAGAATGGAAAAAATAGAAAGCATTTTAAATGTTGATTTAAATGACGGTGATGTATTATTTCAACTCTATCTATCCTATAAAATCCTGGAATTTCTCAAAATTACCTTGCCTTGACACTAAATTTACATTAATTCCCTAATATATTAAGGTGATTTTATAATACTGAGAAGGCTTTGCTATACCTATATTTAAGAGAGAATGGAATACTTTGAAATTATTCTTCCAACTATAAGCAAAGAGGAGCATCGCTCACTACTTAAAAAGTAGTTTTGCGACACTCCCATATATGACCAAGGTACGGTAATTTCTTGAACATATCCTCTGTTTTCAGGTGATTTATGGAAGCAATAGGCAGGTTAAATCATCAACTCAAAAATAAAGACCGAAAGACAAGCTAGGATTGAAACTTTGAACAGACTGCCGCCGCGATAAGCCAGGATTAAGGCCGTGATGAATCCTGCCAGGGCGGACCATGGGCTTGCCGTCGCGCGTAAGATCGCAGGAAAGGTCATCACCGCCAAAGTGACATAAGGTACATAGTATAGAAACGATTTGAGATAAACGCTCTTGATTTCTTTACGCATAAAAATCAAAGGAATGAGTCTGATCAAATAAGTAACGCTCGCCATTACCAGAATATAGAAATAAGTATTACCTCTCATCGGCAACCTCCTTCACCGGAAACAGGAGTGCTGCAATTCCTGCAATCAATACCGTTAAAATAATGATTTTGAATCCTTGCGAGATTTGGCTGAGGATGGGTAGTTGGGCAAATAACAAACTCAATAGCATAGAGGACAAAATGATTCCAGCCAGCAGCTTGTTTCCCTTTGCCGGCGGAACAATCACAGCGATAAACATCCCGTACAGGGCAACACTTAAGGCGCTGATGATTCTTGTGGGTAAAATCCCCCCTGAAACAACTCCGCAAAATGTACCCAGCATCCAGCTCGGTATACTAACGCTCATCAAACCGTAATTGTAGAAAGGGTTCAGTTTACCTTCTTTGCAAACGGATACCCCAAATATTTCATCCGTAACGCCGAAGGCAACCAAAAAGCGATGGGGAAAGCCTGATCCTGCCTCGATTTTTTGCGATAGTGAACAGGACATCAGACAGTATCGTAAATTAATGACCAGTTGGGTCAGCGCCATTTCCAGATAAGTCGCTGAAGTCCCGATTAAAGCCAGTGCTCCGAATTGTCCGGCTGAGGTCAGGTTAGCTGCGGACATGAAGACGGCCTGAAAGGGAGTCATCCCGGCCTTCTTCGCCACAATGCCAAAGGTAAAAGAAACCGCGAAGTAGCCGAGAGCGATGGGAATACCGTCTTTGATCCCGTTTTTCCAGGAGCGAATGTTGTTGCTCATTGAAACTTACCTCTGATCAATCATCATATTTGTTTTCATCATACTCTCCCCTCTTGACATAAGTAAAACGAATTTCCATAATGAATATATAAGATTTTCTAATGTAAACGAGGTAATCAATGAACCGCTATAAAGCCTTTATGAAAATAATTGAAACAGGAAGTTTTACCAAAGCCTCTGAGGAACTCGGTTACACCCAATCCGCTATCAGCCAGATGATCCGCGCCCTGGAGGAGGAACTCTCCACCATGCTTTTTTTGCGTTCACGCAAAGGAATCAGCCTGACGCCTGATGCCGAGGAATTCCTGCCTTACATTAAAGCGATCCATAATTCCCATCGGGAGCTTGAGGAAAAACACCGGGAAATGCAAGGACTGCAAAAAGGGATTATTCGCATCGGCACCTTTTCAAGTGTTTCCAGCAATTGGCTGCCTGATTTGATTAGGGATTTTAAAACCAGGTACCCTTCGGTATGCTTTGAACTTCACCAGGGCGAGTACACCAGTATTGCCCAGTTGATTAAGGAAGGAAGCGTGGATTTCGGTTTTGTCAATCCCGACGCCCAAGCCGTATCCGAACTCAAGACAATCCCCCTCCAACAGGACGAAATGCTGGTGGTTGTGCCTAGAAACCACCCCTTAACGCACAAAAAGAAAATTTTACTCCAGGACCTGGTCAATGAATCTTTTATCCTCTTGGATGAAGGACAATTAAGCGTGCCCTTAGAGTTTTTTAAACGAGAAAATCTGCACCCCGACATCCAATACCGCGTTCATGACGACTATACGATTATGTCGATGATTGAAAGCGGCTTGGGAATTTCTATTCTGCCGAAATTAATCATCAGCAGATCCCCATATCATATCGCAACCTTGGAGCTGTCCCCGCCGATTGTCCGTACTATTTCTCTGGCCTTTAAAAACAAGAAGGTATTGCCCATTGCCAGCCGGTACTTTATGGATTTCATTGTCGAGCAGTATGGAAGGACTTGAGGTAAACGTAGATTTTGTAGACGTTTACTTAGCCGAGAAATCAAGAAGTTTGGAACTACCAATATTGACGTAGAACTCACTGCGGAACGATCATAGCAAAATCTCCAAGTACTGTCTTGTACTGACGTTTTACCACAAAATGCCATTTCGGTCGATCTTTCTTATGTATGACCTGATTGGGAGCAAAATAATTTTGTTCACGGGCCATTCTTAATGAAATCTTCAGTTTCCCTTGGCAAGACCCACCGGTGTGTGAGCAATTGAATATAATTTCTCATAAATTCAAGGAAATAAGGGATATCATCTGTTATAACTAGTTAAATTTGTTGGGATTTCTAGTATAATACATATAGCGAAGCGAAGCAGAAAGATTATAAAACGGGAAAGAGTTAACAAGGATGTTTAAATTTTTCTGCCCAAAATGTAAAAATACTTTATTTAGTGCAAGTGATCATCGCTATGAAGAGAAGATTTACTGCTCAATTTGCAACACTTATCTTGATAATCCATATTACAAAAAACCACCTAATTAGCAAAACATTCCTCTAAAACCCCGGATTAATCCGGGGTTTTACTTGTAGAGGGTACTTGGTCACACCGTATTACAGGAATATTATAATTATGCGTCACTAATGAATTTTTGCCTTTATTTAAGCTGCTGATTATTCCGGAAAAAATCCGGCCAAGGGTCATTGCCGCCGATCCTCCTGAGCGCCTCCGCCATATTGACACCGGCAGGAGCCACCGTGTCCAATTCATCCCAGGCGATGGGCATGGACACTCCGGCCCCTTTCCTTGCTCTCAGGGAATAGGGGGCAATGCTGGTTGCACCTCTGCCGTTGCGAATCCAGTCGATAAAGATCTTGTTGGTACGCTTGGCCTTTCTCACATTGCTTGTGTAGCGGTCAGGCCACTTCTGCTCCATCACTTCGGCAACGCGCCTGGCAAAATCGTGAAACCCATCCCATGGGGCGGCAGGTTTTAAAGGGACGACCACATGGTACCCTTTGCCGCCGCTGGTCTTGAGGTACGAGTTCAGGGAAAGCTCAGCAAGAATATTTTTTATATCCCGCACACCCTGGCGCACCGTGCTCAGATCCATTCCCTCATCCGGATCCAGATCAAACACCATCATATCTGGCTTTTCCAGCTCGTCCACACGGCTTCCCCAGATATGAAATTCCAGCGTGCCCATTTGTGCTTCGGCGATCAGTCCGGAGGTGTTCTCAATATAGAAGTAGTCTTCCATTTCTCCGCCGCCGGTGGAAATAGGGATGGTGACGATTCCAAGGCTTCCCGGACCGGGATGCTTTTTATAGAAGCAGGTCTGGGAGATACCCTTGGGACAGCGTACAATGCTGAGGACCCTGCGGCTCACATACGGCAGCATACGCTCTGCCACTTTGGCGTAATACCGGATTACATCCCCTTTGGTGATTTCAGGGTCGGCAAAGATCACCTTGTCCGGGTTGCTAATCTTTATTCCTTCTATGATGATACTATTGGTGTTTGCTTCCACGACTCTCTCCGTTTCTTGAGCGGTTGATTGAAGCTGTGCTTTGCCATCCGCTTTTTCTTTTTTAATATCCCTAGGATTCTTATCCGTCCGCAGACCTTTGAAGCTTGCTTGCCTTAACAGGTGATCTGCGGTCCATTCGGCAAATTTTATTTCCGCGACCAGTTCAGGTTCAAGCCAGGTGATCTTTTCCTTCGACCTAGGCTTGGGTGCGGGTTGGAAAGGGGGCTCCAATTTCTTTAGATCTGTAAATTTTCCCTCCAGCTCTTTCATGTCGGCTTCACTCAGACCGGTGCCGGCACGTCCGGCATAGATCAATTCCCTGCCTTCATAGACACCCAGGAGCAGGGAACTTACCCCGCTCGTTTTTTTATCAGAAAGCGTATATCCACCGATCACAAATTCCTGCCTTTGATCGCATTTTAGTTTGATCCAGTCGCCGTTTCTTGCTCCGCTGTAGACGGAATCAGCTTTTTTGCCGACTATCCCTTCCAAGCCTGCCCCACAGGCCGCGCGGAAACTTTCCTTGCCGTTTCCACTCATATGCCGACTGTAGTGGAGGTTTTTGGGGGCATCCTGCAGCAAAACTTCCAGGGTTTCCTTCCTGTCAATCAGGCGGTGTTCCCGAAGGTCCGCTCCATCCAGCGCCAAGAGATCAAAGACGATATAGGTCAGGCTCTTGGCCTGGGGATTTTTCAGATAGTTCTGCAGAGCCTGAAAATTCGTCTTGCCCGCTGCGTCCGGGATGGCCATTTCGCCGTCCAGAATCATCGTCCTACCGCCGGCCCATTTAACGAGGGAAGAGGCAACCTCCTGGAACCGTTCGGTATAATCATTGCCGTTCCTGGTGATAAGCCGGACGCTGTGGCCTTCAAGATACGCCAGTATCCTGTAGCCGTCGTATTTCAACTCATAAAGCCAATCCTCACCCTTAGGAGCCGTACTGGCTAATTGGGCCAGCTGCACGCCGGTATTGCTGAAGGGGTTGCTCGTGATCTTTTCGTCTTCCCCTTGTTCAATTTCCGTCATGGTGCGTCCGGTTCTGATGCTGGTGGTAAATTCAGAAATCCCCTCGCCAGTTTTGGCATACTCATCTTTTTCTTTAAGCAACAGCCAGTTATCCTGCTTCTCGCCCGCTTTGCCTTTCAACCGCACCAGAGCCCACTTTCCCTTAAGCCTTCGCCCTTGCAGAACAAACTTCAGCACACCTGCTCGGAGTCCGTCGCCCACATCTCCATGGGGTTCCCAGTACCCTTCGTCCCAGAGCATAACGACCCCGCCGCCATATTCCTCTTTAGGAATCGTCCCCTCAAAGTTTCTATATTCCAAAGGATGCTCCTCCACCTGTATAGCTAGCCTCTTGTCCCGTAGATCATAGGAAGGACCCTTGGGCACTGCCCAGCTCAGGAGAGCTCCTTCCCATTCCAGGCGGAAATCGTAGTGATCTCTACGAGCCAGATGGTGCTGGACCACATATCTCAGACCCTCTTGGGCAACTTCTGTTATCCCTTCCGGTTCCAAAGTTCTGGCAAAATTCCTTTTTTGGTTGTACTCGTTGAGTTTTGCAGTCATATAATTACCCCGGTTCCTTCTCTTTTTGGCCTTCTCTACGCTGCCTTTGAGACCTCTATGAGGTCGATCACTTTGCCTGCACCTTCGGTCCGCGGCGACGACCACCTTGCCTATTTACACGATACCATTGTGATAACACTTCAGAGCTATTGTTTCCTATTGAAGATTGATCTCTCTCCGGATAGTGGGCGAGAACCCGACGGACAATCTCCTCACCCATAATAGCGATTTTTATCTTCCTTTCTTTTGCGGTCAGTGATATCTCTCACGATACTGAGCAAAACCCTTTTATTTTCCAACAAAGTTCCTTGTGAGCTTCCTCAAACATTAATTGGAACACCATCCTTCAGATAATGAATAGTTTCAAAAATAATTCCTTCTTTATCAGCGTGTACCATTTGTTTAATGATATGCGGTTTTTTCCATATGCCTCAAATCAAAAATACTCAGCGACGAGAATTCATAATGTGTGTATCCATAAAACCTGATCGCAGCATCATTGACTTCGATAATCGCTCCTGCTTTATCAACGAATAGCATAGCATCGTTTGCTTTTTCAAAGGATTTGTTCGCTTTTCCGACCAAAGATACTTCGGGCGTTATCTGCAATGAACGTTTGACTAGAGTACTCTTTTTCTTGATAGAGAAGTGGAGATTCTAATTGTATCCTAGTCAATAAACCATTACTTTTCCTCACTCTTCCGCAGGGAATTAATAATAAAACAAGGACAGCGAAACCCATCAGATTGGTTTCGACTGCCCTCTATTTTTTAGTTAAGCTTGTTTTCGTAGCATCGGAGGAGGAGGGACTTCACCGTTCCTCCTCAATATATCGGATGAGCACTATTCAAATCGGATATGTCTGTAGTAGAAACTCTGCTTAGCTACCTCGTACTCTTCTTCGTCAAAATTACCTTTACCAAGCTCAATTGTCACGATATTCATTAGCTTTCCCTTCAGTAGAATCAAATCATTTTTGATAATATCAAATACCATAAAAGTATCGATATTTATGTAGTCATGAACAACTCTATTCCTGAAACCTTTGATCTCCGTCCAACCAACAACCGTATAGATCAGCTTTAGTTCATCGCTGATTTTCCCAATATTCTCGCCAATGTTGGCAAACAGATTGAGTGTGGCGTTAAAATTCATCTGATCGTTATATTCATAGAATGCTTCTGCGTCGGAACAATCCTTGGAATACAGTAGGATTTTCTCTATACTTTCCAGTAGGTTGAGAAGATACATGAGGTCGTTCCTAATGCAAGGTAACATATATGATCTCCTTTTTTGCTCTATGAAGCACTATTGGATTGGCATATTTGGCTATGACAATATCGATACGCTTTTTTGTAAGCAATTGCAGCTCATTTCTTAGAACTGAAAGCAAATGATAATCAACATTTTCCTCAATGAGGATATCAATGTCATTTGATAATTCTCCCCTGGCAGTAGATCCAAATACCCCTATTCTACTCAAGCCGAATTTCTCAAACAAATTATTACGAATCATAATGTCTTCCAACTGAGATATTTTGTTAGTCTGCTCTAGCATTCCTATCACCTTCTTAAGTAAGTAACTATAGTTAAATTTTACCACATAAACTTCAGTAATGCTATCTTAACTCAACAAAACGCTCCTTTGACTTTTTATCAGCACTTACATGTGTGGCCTTTGTGGCATTGCATATAAGAAAAACATAGTCCCCTTTGCGGTCGGCAAGGACTTCCTGAGTCGTCTGCGGAATGGAATGAGCGGTCTGTTCAATCGCACACGTAGACGATTGAACAGACCGCTCATTTCGCGCCAGGAATCAACACCTAAATGTCACTTAGTGACCTTTCACATAGGGAATGCCGTCTGCTTTGGGCGCTGTGGATTGCCTTACAAAAAGGACAAGGCTGACCAAGGTAAGAACGTATGGGAGCATCGAAAGAAGGGCGGACGGAATCTGGATTTTGGAGTTGCTTCCTCCGAGCAGCACAACCAAAGCCTGGGCAAACCCGAAGAGAAGGCAGGCGGCCATTGTGCCGTGAGGCTTCCACTTGCCGAAAATGACTGCGGCAAGGGCAATAAAGCCCTGACCGGAAATCGTGGACTGGGTAAAGTAGTTCATGACTGCCAGGGTCATGGTTGCGCCGCCAAATCCGGACAGCACACCCGAGGTGAAGACTGCCAGATATTTTACTTTATAGACATTTATGCCCAGAGTATCAGCGGCGGCGGGATTTTCGCCGACGGAGCGAATCCGCAGACCCCAGCTTGTCCTGTATAGGACAAACCACATGACCAAGGCGCAAATAAAGACGATTGGCACGGTCATCTCTACATTGATGGCTTTGATCAGCATGTTTGAGGATCTAGCGGCATAACTGCCAAACAAAGTGGGAATTTGATTCTCAACCGGCTTGGTCATAGCGCTTCCGGCAAATAATTTCCGGGAAAGGAAAAGCGCCAGCCCCGGCCCGATGAAATTAATGGCCACGCCGGATATGGTCTGATCCGCCCGGAAAGTAATGCTGGCAACGGCATGGATCAGAGCAAGCAGTCCCCCGGCCAGCCCTCCCGCCATAAAACCCAACCATGGATTCCCGGAGAAATAACCCACCGCAGCACCGGCAAAAGCGCCGATGGTCATCATGCCTTCAATACCAATGTTGATAACGCCGGCATTCTCCGATATAACCCCTCCCAGGCCGGCAAACATCAAGGGAGCGGAGTACATTAACGTAATGCTTACGGCGAGTAATATGCTAATCAGCAACCTTAATTCTCCTCCTCTTCAGCCTTTCGGATATCATGGTAAACATTGAGGCCACCGCCACGAAGAAGACAATCACTCCGATCATGATATTGACGACCTCGGAAGGCGCGCCGAGGTTCATTTGAATAGTACTGCCGCCGAATTGCAGCCCAGACAGCAGGAGGGCCGTAAAAATGCATCCGATCGGCGAACTGTTAGCCATCAGGGCCACGGTTATCCCATTGAATCCATATCCAGGCTGGGTCGCCAGCGTCACCAGCGCATGAGGAGCGGTGCCTGTCATTTGCAGGGCGCCGGCAACGCCAGAAAGTCCGCCGGCTATAAACATGGTCATCACAATATTCTTTTTAACCTTGATTCCCGCACCCTCTGCCGCATCCTTGTTCAGGCCCACCGCTCTGATCTGGTAGCCGAAGGTCGTCCGGTACAGCAAAAACGAGATCAGGAGAGCAACAACTATGGCAATGATAATCCCATAATTGATGTCCGTACCCAACAGAATGGTGTTCAGGGTTGGATGAGCAGCCAGATAAACCTGTCCCTGAGAAGACGTCTTCCAGCCGCTGAGCACATTGGTCCAGGCTCTCTGTTGGATGGGAAAAGAATACTGCGTATTTTTCAGGCCAATTCCCGGGACTGAGATCAGATAGTTGTTAAAGTAGAGGGCGATCCAATTCAGCATAATAGTTGTGATGACTTCATGAATGCCGAACCTCGCTTTGAGAAACCCCGCCAAAGCGCCGTACAACCCTGCGGCGATAACAGCCGCCAAGATAATGACAAGCACATTGATGACCGGCGGCAAATTAAACACCCCGCCGACTATGACCGCAGCGATCGCTCCCATCAGGTATTGTCCTTCACCGCCAATATTAAAAAGTCCGGTCTTGAAGGCGAAGGCAACACTGAGGCCGGTGAGGATATTGGGCGTCGTCAGAATCAGTACCTGAATCATATTTTGGGGGCTTGAAAAAATGCTCGTAAACATCATGGCATAAGAAGCGACCGGATCATAACCGGCTCCGGCGAGAGCGAGGGCTCCTACGATGAAACCGAGCACAATGGCCAGAATGATTTTCGTGGCCGTCTTATTCAGCAGTTCGGCAATCTTAGATCCCATCCTTTTTTTCTCCTCCCGCCATCAACAATCCGAGCTCGTATTCGTCGACCTCGCCTTGTTGAAACTCAGCGACAATCCTCCCATCATAGAGGACGCAAATCCGGTCGGAAACATTTATAATTTCATCCAGTTCAAAGGAAATAAGCAAAATTGAATGCCCGCTGTCACGATGCTTGACCAGGGCGTTGTGAATAAACTCGATCGCTCCCACATCGAGCCCCCGGGTTGGTTGAAAAGCAAGTAAGAGTTCCGGGTTATTGGAAAGTTCCCGCGCGATAATAACCTTCTGCTGATTGCCGCCGGACAAAGCCTTAACCGGCTCGGACGCACAGTTTTCAGGCCTGACATCGTAGGCTTTGATCGAATCTTCGGCAAATTTGCTGATCGCCTGTTCCTTCAGCACGTAATGAGCGGCGAATTGAGGCTTATGATGATTTTCAAGAATAAAATTATATTTTACTGGAAAATCAAGAACGAGACCTCTTTTTTGTCTGTCTTCATGGATGGTGCAGATGCCGCTTTCAATGACATTATGGGGGGAGGTATTTTGCAATTCCACACCATTGAGGGAGATCTTCCCGGATTTCACCTTTGTCAGACAGGTTATCGCTTCCACAAGTTCTTTTTGGCCGTTCCCGTCGATACCCGCAATGCCGACGATCTCTCCTCTTCTTACGGACAAAGAAAAGTCTTTCACTCTTTCTATTTTCCTGTTATCTTCAATTGTCAAATTATCGATACTAAAGATTACATCTTGGGGGTTTGCTTTAGTCTTTTCGACAATCAGGTTGACTTCTCGCCCGACCATCTTGGAGGCCAGCATCTGCTCGGTAACACTCTTCACATCAACCGTGTCAATGTATTTTCCCCGGCGAATAATTGTGCAGTACTCCGAGGATTTCTTAATCTCTTTCAGTTTGTGGGTTATGATAATAATCGTTTTACCGTTGGCGGTAAGATTATGCATAGTATTGACAAGTTCACTGATTTCCTGAGGGGTCAAAACAGCGGTAGGTTCATCCAGAATGAGAATTTCCACACCCCTGTAAAGCGCTTTCAGAATCTCAACCCTTTGCTGCATGCCGACGGAGATATCTTCTATTTTGGCATCAGGATCGACGGCAAGCCCATAGGTTTGGGAGAGCTCTCTAACTTGCTTGCGGGCCCGCGCCAAGTCTAAAATACAGCCAGCCTTCACAACCTCTTGGCCCAGGATAATGTTTTGCACGACCGTAAACTTTTCCACCAGTTTGAAATGTTGGTGCACCATGCCGATTTTATGTTCTATGGCAACATTGGGATTCTTCATTTCCACCGGCTCGCCATTTATCAAGATCTTACCGCTGTCCGGCCTATAAAGTCCGTACAGGATATTCATCAGCGTCGTCTTGCCGGCTCCGTTTTCACCCAGGAGGGCATGAATGCTTCCCTTCTTTACTTTTAAGTTCACAGAGTTCAACGCACAAAAATTATCGAAATATTTATAGATTGATTGCATCTCAACCGCATACTGTTGTTGAGCGTTCAAGATTTCCCTCCTTCCTTCTCTGGGCATCTGCGAGAGGAACTGAAGTGAACACCCAGTAAGGCAAGAAAATTTCTTGCCTTACTGGGACACTTAGAAGTTTTCAAGCGTAAAAGTGTTATTCGCGCCTTGCCTGTTATTTCAAGCTGTCCAGATAGGTAGTATAAGTAGCTTTATTGGAGGGAGGAATGATCTTGCCGTCGATGATTTCCTGTTGGACAGCTTTCACTTTCGTGATAACATCCTGTCCGGCCATTTTGATGGCTTGATCTGTGTACGGAATCCCTACGCCGCCCTCTTTCAGGCCGTAGCTGATGGTCTTTCCGCCGACTTTCTTGCCGTCCAAAACATCTTTGGAAATGAGTCCGACGACATCATTGACGTTTTTCATTGCGGATGTCAGGACATTATTCGGTGCCAGGCCGGATTGGTCCATATCCACGCCTTCACAGAGCTTGTTTTCAGCCTTAGCTTCCGTAATCATGCCCTGTCCGACGTTGCCCGCCGCCGCAAAGATAATGTCCGCTCCCTGAGCATACATGTTCTGCGCGATGGCTTTGCCGAGCGATGCGTCGCTGAAAGAGTTCGCATATTGGACATTAACCGCAATGTTTTTGCCGAGTTCTTTGGCGCCATAAGCCACACCGGCTCTGAAACCATACTCGAATTCATCAATGACCGTACCTGTAACGCCACCGATAAAACCAACCTTATCGGTCTTGGTCTTCAGGGCCGCCATATAGCCAACCTCAAAAGAAGATTCCTGAGCCCGGAAAAGAACACAACTGAGATTATCCGGGGTAGGAGTAATTGAATCGTCAATAATGGCAAAATTAACTTTAGGATACGCTTTGGCAGAGGCTGTCACGGCATCCGCCATCAGATAGCCAATAGCCCAGACGAGATTGTAGTTGTTGCTGGAAAACTGGTTCAGGTTGGAGGAATAATCTGAACTCTGGGTTGATTCCAGGTACTTGACCTGAACTCCGGGATTCTCCTGACCAAACTTTTGCAAGCCGGTCCAGGCCCCTTGGTTAAAGGACTGGTCGTTGACTCCGCCGATGTCTGTAACCATGCCGTCCTTGAATGTCGTTTTGGGCGTGCTTCCTGATGAAGACGCGTTGGGTGTTGCCCCCGTACTGCCGCATCCCGCGAGTAAAAGCACAACAATAGTCAGAGAAGTGATGATACTGAGAGTTTTTTTCTTTTTCATAGTTATCCTCCTTGTAAGATAGATATAGGGTTGATGGTTTAAAACCAACCCGAACGTTCCTTGATAACTCACACTTTAATGTTCAGATGAATTAGTTGACACGCTTTGATCTCAACCACTAAATATCGTGGTATAATCACTTT
>JARLHW010000108.1 GCA_031292075.1 Desulfosporosinus sp. | reverse complement strand
TTGCGTAAGCGAAAACCACCTGCTAGGCAGGTGGTTCCAAGAAGCTTATAGCTATGCGTCGAAAAGAAAAGCCTCCTTTGTTAAAATAGATGCAGGTTTGCCGACCGCATAATTAACAAAGGAGGCGCATCCAAATGGATAGTAAAAGTTTAGCACACAGCAAGTGGCGATGTAAATATCACATCGTTTTTGCACCCAAATATAGAAGACAGGTCATATACGGGAAAATCAAAGCGGACATTGGAGTGATACTAAGAAAGCTATGTGAGTACAAAGGGGTAGAAATCCACGAAGCCAATGCATGCCCGGATCACATCCATATGTTATTGAGCATACCGCCTAAGATCAGTGTGGCGTATTTCGTGGGATATTTAAAAGGGAAAAGCTCGTTGATGATATTTGATAGGCATGCGAACTTGAAATACAAGTATGGTAATAGGCAATTTTGGTGCCGGGGATATTTTGTAGATACAGTAGGGCGAAATAAAGAGGCGATTGAGAAATATATCAGGGAACAATTGCAAGACGATATAGTTGCCGATCAACTATGCCTGAAGGAACTGATTGACCCGTTTACGGGTGAGTACGTCAAAAAGTCATAAAAAGAGCCCCTTTAGGGGCTGACTGAAAAAGTTGTGCGGTTGGCAGACCTTTTCAGTGAGTCTTGAGACTCAGCTTGTAGCAGGCCCTTACAGGGCTAACCCAAGCCACCCGTTTGACGGGTGGCTCCGTGACTATAGCCAAGAGGTCCACTACAAAATCAAGGAAGGAATTATCTACTTGCTATAGAAATCGAAAGCTTAGGAAATGTTCTTGGAGGTGTATCATGAGGAAATTAGTCCGAGTCATTTTAGAAGAAGACCGTGAAGCTGTGACAATTCACACAGACGAGCAGAAACTTCGTGAATTTCTTGAGAAAGCCAACACTCGGACAACAGATGCACTTATATATTATACTGACCTGAATGGCAATCTAAATTTCTTCAATCCAACGAAAGTAATTGGTGTTACGGTAGAAGACTTAGAAGAACAATAATCGTATATTAAGCGGAACCATTCACGAACTCACGGAAGCTCGGGCGTAGTTGCCTTGGCTTTTTCGTTTGTAACGGCCTAGAAGGCCCCAGGACGCGCGAAGCCTATGCCGGACAAAATAAGGAGTCTTCGTCTATAACTTCGACGCAGGTAGCGTGTCAGGATCTCCTATCAAACAACCTCCAACGGCTGGAACGAGAGGGAGGAGAAAACTTGTCGAAAAAAATAGTTGACATTAATTCGCAGTTTAGACACGGCACTGGACCCAAAAGCCGCTTTTTTTGAGGTGAGTGTAATGATAAAAAAGCCCCTAGGGCTCACCTAAGGGCTTGGTTACTAAGTTAAAGGAATTATCAACTAACTTCGTTGGTTTCTGAAGCAGTCACTGCAATAAACAGGCCTGTCGCCGCTGGGGCGGAAGGGGACCTGAGTTTCCTTGCCACACTCGGCGCACGTAGCTGGATGCATTTCGCGTTGTTGATAGCCACCGCCGCCGCGGCTGTAACCGCCGCCGGAGTTCTGTTGTTTGCGGGCTGCTCTACATTCCGGGCAGCGACTAGGTTCATTAGTGAAGCCCTTCTCCGCAAAGAAATCTTGTTCGGAAGCGGTAAAAACGAACTCGGCGCCACAATCGCGGCATGATAGATTTTTGTCTTGAGCCAAATCGGTATCCTCCTCAAATGGATTGCCCTCACAGCATATCCGGGAATTATATCCCCAACTCAGTATAATTGCGGTTTGGGGAAAAGTAAAGCCACTGATGCCGAACCTGGATTTATTGCGCCCGGTTTTGCGCCCGCTCTCAAGGGAAATTGGGCTTATGAATGTACTATCCTTGATATACTGGGCTTGTTGGCGTAATTTTATTTTGTGGCAATGTGTCAAAAATCGATAATTCTACCTTGGGGTGGTAGCGACTGCACGTTCAAGTCGTGGAGCTGTGACCAGTTAAAAATTTAGTAACATCAAGGCTTTCAGGATTTCATCCTGGAAGCCTTGATGTTATTGTTTG
>JARLHW010000107.1 GCA_031292075.1 Desulfosporosinus sp. | reverse complement strand
GAGGGCTTAAAGATCAATTTTGGAACGATGGTTGATCCTCTAAATGCTATGATGTTGTTTGTTGTTACCCTAGTAGCCTCGATGGTACAAATCTATTCTTTGGGATACATGCACGGTGACAAGGGTTGGTCGCGTTACTATTGCTACCAGTCGCTGTTTGCATTTTCCATGTTGGGTATGGTTCTGGCCACCAATTTGTTACAACTCTTTATTTTCTGGGAATTGGTGGGATTATGTTCTTACTTGCTGATTGGTTTCTGGTACTTCAAAGTATCTGCGCGGGAGGCTGCCAAGAAAGCTTTCATGACAACCCGTGTCGGAGACTTTGGTTTACTTCTCGCGATACTTTTTCTCTATACCAAGTTCGGAACGCTCGATTTTGTTGCGCTTTCCGCGATACTCAATACGAACATGCAAAATGTCGCTCTCATTGGAACTGCATCCTATGTGACCGTCATGGCGTTCCTTCTTTTTATGGGACCTGTGGGCAAGTCCGGACAGTTTCCCCTGCACGTTTGGTTGCCGGATGCTATGGAAGGCCCCACGCCGGTTAGTGCGCTGATTCACGCAGCCACCATGGTTGTGGCCGGGGTTTACTTAGTAGCCCGGATGTATTTCCTCTTTGATCATGCCGACCCGTCCGCCTTACAGTTTATTGCTGACATAGGCGCCTTCACGGCTATTTTTGCAGCGTCGATCGCGATTGCGCAGGATGATATTAAACGGATTCTAGCGTATTCCACTTTAAGCCAACTGGGCTATATGATGTTCGGGCTTGGTGTGGGTGCGTACTCAGGATCCATGTTTCACCTCATGACGCATGCGTTCTTTAAGGCCTTGATGTTCTTAGGCGCTGGTTCAGTGATTTATGCCATGCATCATAAACAAGATATCTGGGAAATGGGTGGGCTTTGGAAAACAATGCCGATCACAGGTACAACCTTTTTCGTCGGAATTTTGGCTATCTCCGGAGTCCCACCGTTCGCTGGCTTCTTCTCAAAAGACGAGATTCTAGCCAATGCTCTGCATAACGGGCATCCAGTGATTTATGGAGTGGGTCTGTTTACGGCCTTCTTGACAGCGTTCTACATGAGTCGCTTGTTCTTTGTAACGTTTTGTGGACCTGCCAAACCAGAAAACCATACTAAGGAATCCCCTTGGAGTATGACAATTCCCCTGATGATTCTCGCTTTCTTCAGTGTCGTTGGTGGCTGGGTGGCCTTACCGGAACATAACTTTGCTTTCTATGTTCATTATCTCCCGTTAGGACACGAATTCGAAAGAGAAGCGATCGATTGGGGTATGGCCGGAATTTCTGTTGTGGCAGGACTTCTTGGCATTGGGCTCGCTTATATTATCTACATTAAGAAGGCCATTGCTGCAGAGAGTATTGTTGCCCGCTTCCCAACGGCCTACAAAGTACTGCAAAACAAATACTACGTTGACGAGTTATATCTATGGATTATTAAACACGTCATGGGCGGTCTAGCCAATGTTCTGTACTGGTTTGACATTTATGTAGTTGATGGGATCATTAATGGAATCGCCTTCATCACGCGTAGTAGTGCTAAAGGATTGCGTCGGACAAGTACAGGACAACTACAAACTTACGCTATGGTGTTCTTTTTCGCAGTAGTCATCATATTCATGGTCTTCGCATTTGGGGAAGGTCAATTGACATCGCTTAACCCCTTAGCGACGCTGGGAGGTGTGAAATAATGTCGGTACTGCCAACAGCAGGTCCATCACTCCTTTTGCCCGGCATTCTCTTAGCACCGGTATTGGCAATGTTAATGATTGTTTTCTTACCTAAAGAAGAGAGCAAAACGATTAAAATCATAGCAGCCATTGGGACATGTGTCTCCATGGTTCTCTCACTATACGCTTTCTTTGCTTACGACCGCGCGCTGGGCGGAATGCAGTTTACCTTAACTATTCCCTGGATTCCTGATCTCGGTGTCAACTTAGCCTTTGGAGTTGACGGCATCAGTTTACCGATGCTTCTTCTGACAAACCTCATTGGATTTTCTTCGGTCTATGCCTCTTGGAACATGGATAAGCGTGTCAAAGAATTCTTTGCTTTACTGCTTATTCTGATCACTGGTGTCATGGGAACGTTCATAGCACGTGACTTGTTTATCTTCTTCCTCTTCTATGAGATCGTGGTTATTCCAATCTACATCATGGTCATCATCTGGGGTAGTACGAAGCGGGTTGCTAAGGAATATGCCGGCATGAAATTAACGATCTACCTGCTCATCGGATCGGCACTCCTTCTGGTTGGCATGATCGCCCTATACCTGGCCGCTGCTAAAAACGGTCATCCAACCTTCATGTTTGACCAGTTAGCAAGGAGGCAAGACCTCTATAGTCCGGCTTTCCAAAAGGTCGCCTTCGGGTTAATGCTTTTTGGTTTCGGCTCTTTGATTTCTATGTTCCCCTTTCATTCTTGGTCTCCCGATGGTTATGCTGGGGCTCCGACCGCAGTCAGTATGATTCACGCTGGAGTTTTGAAGAAAATTGGGGGCTATGGATTAATCCGCTTGGGAATTTTTGTTCTCCCACTGGGAGCTAAGTATTGGGCTCCTATCATCGCCTTCTTGGCCATTTGTAACGTACTATATGCAGCCTTTATCGCGTTGGCCCAAAAGGACCTCAAATACGTCGTCGGATATTCATCGGTTAGCCACATGGGGTATGTACTCATTGCGTTGGCTGCCCTGAATCCGACCGCTATGGACGGTGCTATAGCGATGATGTTTGCGCACGGAGTCATGTCCGCCCTCATCTTCTCGATGATCGGATTTATTTACGAAAAGACTCATACGCGCAATATCGCCGATTTGGGAGGACTCGCCCATCAAATGCCTCGCTTAGCAATTGGTCTTTTACTGGCGGGTATGGCTTCTCTGGGCTTGCCAAGTACGGTTAATTTTATTTCCGAGTTTACCATCTTTATGGGTACAATCCACGTCTTTCCGGTGTTTGCCATGTTAGGGATTTTCGGGATTATTTTCACCGCAGTCTACATCTTACGGATGATTGCTAATGTACTGTTTGGACCACGTCGTCCCGAGTGGGACCATCTGGTTGACATCCGTGGGCCTGAATTAGTTCCGATGGTCTTGTGTGTGTTCGTAATCTTTATTGCAGGAATATTCCCGAACATTTTATTTGGCATGATTGATAGTGGTGTCCACTCCTCAGGTCTTGCCAAGGTCCTTGAAACAGTGAGTCAAGCTAAGATGGGAGGGTTGTTCTAATGGTAGATTTCAATATCGCTACAGTGCTCACGCCTGAAATCGCGATGGCCGCTTTAGCCTTGATTCTGTTGGCCATTGGACTACTGATTCCACCTGGCGCGCGCAAAGGCATGATGCCACTCACTGCGTTCTCGTTATTAGGTGTTCTCAGTTATACTTTGATAGACTTTTTCCAGGGTCAAAAAGCAGCGTTCTTGGGAGGTCTGTATTTACATGACCAATTCGCAGTCTATTTCAAAATACTTTTCTTAGCGGCGGCATTGCTGGTCGTACTCTCTTCAGGTGACTACGTGCAGAAATTAGCCGAACACCGTGGCGAATTCTATTCTTTGATTTTAGCAGCGACTTTGGGAATGATGATCATGGCAGGAGCCGGCGAACTTATTACGATGTATGTCGGCCTCGAACTGATGACAATTTCCTTCTATATTCTCGTAGCTTATTTGTCGGATGATGCACGTTCCTCGGAAGCCGGAATCAAGTATCTTGTACTTGGTGCCACATCATCTGCCATTTTACTCTACGGAATCAGCCTTGTTTATGGCTTGACCGGATCGACTCAGTATACGGAAATTGCCAGTGCTCTGGGGGCTAATCTGACGCCAGCGTCGTTCCTGGCTACAGTTTTTCTTCTAGCTGGGTTGGGCTTTAAGATTTCCCTAGTACCGTTTCATCTCTGGGCACCTGACATCTACGAGGGGGCTCCTACCCCTGTGACGGCATTTTTAGCCGTTGCCTCAAAAGCAGCAGCCTTTGCCGTGTTGATTCGGGTCTATCTCTTAATGATGAACAGTCAATCCTTTTCAGGCACTGGACAAACACTGTTAATTGTTTTGGCAGCTTTAACGATGATCTTAGGTAATTTAATCGCAATACCGCAAACCAACATCAAACGTTTATTGGCGTATTCGAGCATTGCTAAAGCTGGTTATTTGATGGTGGGTATCGTTGCTGAATCCGTGGCGGGAGTCAAAGGTGTTCTCTTCTATGCGATGATATATGTCTTCGCCAATATGGGAGCCTTTACTGTGGCTACTCACATCTCTGAAAAGCAAGGGAGTGACGAGATTAAGGACTTTGCTGGCTTAGCTCGCCGCTCACCTTTGGCAGCGGTAGTGATGACGGCATCTTTGCTATCATTAGCAGGAATTCCACCACTTGCTGGATTCGTAGGGAAGTTCTATCTCTTCTCCGCAGTCATGGATCAAGGGTATACGGCTATCGCCTATATCGGTTTCGTGATGAGCATGGCGTCCGTATACTATTATCTCTCGGTCGTCAAGGTGATGTTCCTCGGAGAGGGTGAAGGTTTACCGGACATTCCAGTACATGGAGCGGTGAAGTTCACGATGGTATTTACCATGTTGATTACGTTAGCAATTGGTATCTATCCGTCTCCTCTGGCCCAAATGGCTGTAGCAGCAGCTCAGAGCCTAATCAAGTAAGCTTGATTAGATAATTTCATAGCACAATCGTCTTAGATCATCTAAAAGAGGTTCTCAGTAATTACTGAGAACCTCTTTTTTAGACAAGTCATGACATTAGAAAAAATAACGTTAAGGTGGTATAGTAAAAGTAGTCCCTAGGTTTTCCATTATTGAAATAGAAAAATTAGATTGAATTTAAAAGGAGTTGTCCAAATTTCTGTGGAGAATAAACAATCTTTGGGAAGATCTGGAGAAGCCTTTGCCGTCCGCTACGTTACAGAATCTGGATTATACATAATCGCTCAAAATTATCGTTGTCCCAAAGGAGAAATGGACATTATCGCTCGTGATGGAGAGGCTCTGATATTTATAGAGGTTCGGACCCGACGGTCATCCTATAGAGGGTGGGGTGAGGAAACTATAACACGTCAAAAAGCGCGACGATTACAAGCAATTGCGTCATACTATGTGTTGCAGCAGGGGTATATAAACTGGCCGAGCATAAGATTTGATGTGGTTGCGATACGTTGGACTGGAAAAGACCCTGAGATTAACTGGATTCAAGCGGCTTTGTGATTTCTGTAGTCTTTGATCACAAAATAGTCACGTTTGAGTGGTAAGCTAGAATTAGCAAGGCTGAGGGGGTTGTAAATTGGATCCGATTTTAATTGTAGATGACGAAGAAAAGATTAGGAAATTAGTCCGTTTATACCTTGAGAAGGAAGGTTTTGAGGTTGAAGAAGCGGAAGATGGTCGTGTCGCTTTAGAAAAGTTTCGCGCTGGTCGATTTTCCCTTTTAATTGTGGATCTAATGATGCCTGATATTGACGGCTGGCGTGTTTGCCGCGATATTCGTGAGAGTTCAGCGCTGCCGATCATAATGCTGACAGCACGAGGAGAAGAGTTTGATCGTGTCTTAGGTCTTGAGCTAGGTGCGGACGATTATTTGGTGAAACCGTTCAGTACCAAGGAATTGGTTGCTAGAGTCAAAGCTCTTTTGCGCCGCTCTACCGGCCAACTCCATCCTGTCTCTTCAGAAATAACCGCCGGGTCACTCTGTATCGATAAAGAAAGACACCGTGTTAGCATTCGAGGCGAGGTAATTAACTTAACCCCTCTGGAATTTGATTTACTATATTTCTTAGCCAAGAATCGGGGGAGGGTTTTCACACGAGAGCAACTTATGGAAACCGTTTGGGGATACGATTTTTATGGCGATGCCCGTACGGTAGATACGCATGTTAAAAAGTTACGGGAGAAACTGACCCTTCCAGAGGTTAGGCGAATGTTAGTTACCGTCTGGGGAGTGGGATATAAATTCGATCCCGATCTTATTCATTGATGACTACCAAGATACGTCATTCATGGAGTATTTCTATTAAGCTGTGGCTAGCTTTGACACTCCTAATTCTTACAGTTCTCGGGGGATTAGGGCTGACGATTACTTGGCTCTTTGGAGATTTTTACCTACAAATAAAGTTGGATTCGCTTAAAACTGAGGCGACAGAAATTTCAGAGCAACTGGCAACAATCCCCAACTGGAGTGAACGCTTAAGCTTACTAGAAACGCTAAAGTTAACTTCAGGGACACAATTGGTTTTGCTTGATCCTCAAGGGAATGTTCTAGTGAGATCAGGCTCTAGTTCTAATGTGTCTCCAGGTTTACACAGCGGGGTTAGTGGTCCTTATGGTGGAGTAAATGGTTTGTTAGGAGAATTGTCTCGGAATATACACATATCGGACTTTTTTACCGATGAGTATCTAGCCCTTGTATTATCTGGTAAAACGATATCGATTAAAGCCTTACCGATTAATGGTTGGGGACAAACAATGCTACTGGCGGCTACTCCTGTTGGCGCAAATCCCGTACAAGGTGTTGTGCTTTTGGGGAGCTCTCCAATCCCGATTCAAGAGAGTATTACAACTTTTCGCTGGCTTATTCTCTATGCATCATTGATCGCGATTCTGTTGGCTACGGTGATTAGTCTATTTTTTGCTCGGCAGGTTACGAGGCCGCTGGCCTTAATGCAGCGGGGTGCAACACAAATGGCCAAAGGAGATTTTCTGCCAATTCAAGGAGTGAATAGTAATGATGAGATCGGAGAGTTGGCCGAGTCTTTGAACTCTATGGGTGAGAGTTTAAAAAACCATATGGAGTGGCTTTCTCAGGAGAAAAACTTGTTGCAAGGGATTGTGGAAAGCATCAGTGATGCGGTAGTCATGTTGAGTTATGATGGCTTAATTCTCTATGCTAATGATTCAGCCAAAGCATTGTGGCAAGAAAATGAAATTGAGTTTGAGGAACGAAAAACCCAGATTATTAACTTTCTTCAAACAATGACTCAAAATGATGATTATCAGGGTGAAAATTATCAAACGTTTGCTCTTGGAACTCAGATCCTACAGGTAGTTATGGCGCCAACAGTGGAGACAGAAGGAATACGTGGGCATGTAGCGGTTTTACATGATGTTACAGCGTCATTACGAGCAGAAAAGGCACGACGCGAATTTTTGGCTAGCGTCACGCATGAGCTGAGGACCCCACTCCATCTTATTCAAGGTTATTTGGAGGCAATCCAAGATGACGTGATCCCGGAACATCAGCAAGGAGAACATATTGAATTAGTCTTGGAAGAAGCCAAACGGTTGGCTCGTTTAGTAAAAGATTTACAAGATATTAATTGGCTGGAGAGAGGGCAAAGTTTACAACGCGTCTCCATTGACCTAGAGAGCTTCATGAGTGATTTAGATCAACGTTTCCAAGGGCGAGCACAGGAGTTAGGCTTGAAACTGGAAGTTTCGCCAGGATCGGGAGAACTATTTGCTGATCCGGATCGGCTATTACAAGTCTTTATAAATCTTATAGATAATGCGATGAGCTACACTCCTTGTGGAAAGACAGTTAGGGTTTTTATCGAGGAAGAACTTAATCAGGTACAATTCGCTGTTCAAGATGAAGGCGAAGGGATCCCTAAGGAAGCTTTGCTCTACATCTTCGATAGTTTCTTTAGAGTGAATAAAGCACGGTGCCGAAAGGATGGCGGAATGGGTTTAGGGTTAGCGATTGTACGTCAGATTGTAGAAGCTCATGGAGGAACTATAAAGGTTGAAAGTGATATGGGAAAAGGGACGACATTTTGGATTGCGCTTCCACGCGAACCGTCATAATTATTTACTAGAAGAATAGAACCATATTTTGATTAATATGGAAGGAATATAGAAAATTGCAGCGAACATTCTATTCTAGGGGAGGCGATGGAATGTTCGCTGCAGTCTATGGAATGACAGTGATTGGGTTACAAGCTCATTTAATACGTGTTGAAGTTGACGTGTCAAATGGCTTGCCTAGTTTTGAGATAGTTGGATTGCCGAATACGGCTGTTCGAGAGGCGCGGGACCGAGTTCGCTCTGCGATACGAAACTCAGGCTTTCAGTTCCCCCTCCAGCGCGTCACTGTGAATTTGGCTCCTGCGGATTTGCGGAAAGAAGGCTCTGGGCTTGATTTGCCGATTGCGATCGGGATATTAGCGGCGACTGAACAATGTATTTCAGCAGTGTTGGCTAAATATGTTTTTTCTGGCGAGTTATCTTTAGAAGGAAGACTCCGACCGGTGCCTGGGGTGCTAACTATGGCCATAACTTTGGATAATAGAAACATAGACCGGGATCACCAATCTGAGGTGTTATGTTTAATTGTACCTCCCGATAATCTATTGGAAGCTCGTTTAGTGACAGGATTAGAGACGCATAGTACAGCCACTCTAGTCCAAATTGCACTTGGGATAGAAAATCAGGGCGGTTTTGAGGATGAGATTATCTCTCAGGCTCCTCAAATAGAAGCAACTAGCGGGATTAATGTAGATTGGGCTGATGTCCATGGTCAACAACATGCGAAAAGGGCGTTGGAGATTGCGGCAGCAGGGGGGCACAATGTCATCCTGGTAGGACCTCCTGGCTCTGGCAAGACCCTTCTGGCAAAGGCTTACTCAGGGATACTACCCTTGTTAAGTGAGCAGGAAAGTATAGAGGTTACCCAACTCTTCAGCGTTTCCGGGATGCTGAAAAGCAGTGGCTCACTGGTACAACATCGTCCTTTTCGCAATCCTCATCATACAGTAACTAGAGCTGGGATGATAGGTGGGGGAAGAGAACTGCGTCCGGGGGAGCTAAGCTTTGCTAATCATGGAGTGCTGTTTTTAGATGAGCTGCCTGAGTTTGCTCGTGAAGTTTTAGAATGTTTACGCCAGCCTTTAGAGGATCGCCAATTGACGATCACTCGACAATCAGGGAGTATTACCTATCCCGCACAGGTAAGTGTTATTGCGAGTATGAATCCTTGTCCGTGTGGATATTATGGAGACCTAGGTCGAGTGTGTTCTTGCACACCGATGCAGATCAAAAATTACCGTGGCAGAATCTCCGGCCCACTCTTAGATCGGTTCGACTTGCATGTTGAGGTCCCAAGACTGGTTTATTCCGAGTTGAAGACTAGCCGGGGACCAGAGACTTCTATCTCAGTTAGGGAACGGGTTATGGCTGCTCGTAGGAAACAATGGGCGCGTTTAGGACCGGCAAAAACAAATGCCGAAATGTCAGCCAAGGAAACCAAAGATTACGGTGAGCTATCTCCTAGTGGGGAGTCCCTTTTACATCGGGTTTTTGATAGTCAGCGTCTAAGTGCTCGGGCGCATGACCGGATTTTAAAGGTCGCGCGGACGATTGCGGATCTAGAAGACACCCAAGATATCTTTCCAGAACATTTGGCAGAGGCCTTACAGTTTCGCACTTTGGATAAATCACTGATTGCTCCGTGATATCTAAAAGAGCCGAGCAAAATCTAATTTGCTCGGCTCTCATAGTATGACACAGTCTCTACTTACATGAGGTTATTCCCAGGAAGATTACGTTCTGCCAATTCAATGGCCATTTTCACCATGTTACCACAGTCTCTTGAAGAAACTCCACCAAATCCTTCTTGATGAAGAGTCCCTGCAAAACCCAACTCTTGAGCAATTTGTTCTTTTAGCTGGTAAGACATGATGCTGCTACGTCGTCTTGACATGAGAATCCTCCTTTGTCGAGACAGTTTCTTTCAACAACCCTGTTGCTGAAAGTATTATTAGTATATCATTATGGCAAAGACAGTATGTAAAAAGACCTCGAATTTTGTTGGTAAAGGTGGAATGAATAACCTCATTTTATGAATAAGATATTAAAAATGGATGTGGGACTCTTTGGTCACTGGCTATTTTGTCACAAAAAGATATAATGTGTAGAAAAACTAAAAGGGGGCAAACCATTTGCCATTATTATTTGGAACTGCTGGTGTTCCACTTTCCTCCACTGATAGGTCCAGTGAAGGCGGGGTACGTCGTATAAGTGAGCTGAATCTCTGTGCCTTAGAGTTAGAATTTGTTCAAGGGGTGCGTATGGGGGAAGAGAAAGCGAGAAAGGTTGGCGCTGCCGCGAAAGAAAAAAATATCGCTTTAAGCTGTCATGCTCCTTACTATATCAATCTCAACTCACGTGAGCCAGAGAAAATTACTGCGAGCAAGGACCGTATTATTCATACCGCGCGGATCTCGAGAATCCTCGGTGTACGGAGCGTTATTTTTCATCCTGCTTTTAATCATGAGGATTCGTCAGAAGTGGTTTTAGCGAGGGTGGTCCGAGAGCTTTCCAGCGTGCGTGAGACCCTTGCAGCGGAGGGAAATGACGTACTTCTTCGTCCGGAAACAACCGGAAAAGGAACTCAGTTTGGAGATCTGTCCGAAACAATTCGGATTGCCCAAGAGGTGCCAGGGGTATTGCCTTGTATAGATTTCAGCCATCTTCATGCCCGGACTAATGGAAGGTATAATACCTACGATGAATTTTGTGCCATACTCAATGAAACAGCCCTGTCTCTGGGCGATCGTTGGGTGAAAAATGTGCATTTTCATATTTCGGGGATTGAATATGGGTTGAAGGGAGAGAAACGGCATCTAGTCTTAAAGGAATCCGACTTGCGGTATGAAGAGCTCATGAAAGCCTGTCATACGTTCGGAGTTGAGGGTTTGGCGATTTGCGAAAGTCCGAACCTCGAAGAGGATGCGTTGCTCTTACAGCAGACATATTTGGCTTTAAGTTAGTATATCCCAGTGTAGAGGAGGTGTCTCTGCACAATCGTACGCTCTGCTTTGCTTTGCTATGTGCTTGTATACCAATAACAAAAGTAATCCAAAACTTTGTTCAATAATAGAACAAAGTTTTTTGTTTTTCTAGGCAAGTCGTTACGAAGTAATTGCATTAATAGTTCCTTTGATGTTCACAATAAGTTGGGGGAGGAATGTTAAATGCATACGTTATGGAAAGGTTCTATCAGTTTTGGTTTAGTTAATGTACCGGTAAAAATGCATGCGGCCACAGAATCTCAGGAATTTCAATTTAATTATCTCCATAAAACTTGCAATCACCGAATTCGTTCGATCAAGAAATGCCCATCTTGCGATCTAGAAGTTGATGCTGCGGATTTAGTTAAGGGATATGAATACGAAAAGGATCGGTATGTGGTTCTAACTGATGACGACTTGGCGTCTTTGGAACAACCCATGAGTCGATCAATTGATATTCTTGATTTTATTGACTTAAAAGAGATTGATCCGATCTATTATCAAAAGTCTTATTATCTGTCCCCTGAAGAAACTGCCCAGAAGGCTTATCGTTTACTTTGTCAGGCGATGGAGGAGAGTGGTAGAGTTGCCGTGGCGCGTGTCACAATGCGCTCAAAGCAGCATTTGGCCTGTCTGCGTGTTTTTGAGCAAGGGCTTATTATGGAAACGATGTACTACCCGAAGGAAGTCCGTCATATGGATACAGTCTGGGAGCGTGTAATTCCGACGGAAGCAGAATTGACTATGGCTCGTCAATTAATTGATAATTTAGCCCATCCGTTTGAACCTGAAAAATACCATGATGAGTTACATGAACAGATGGCACAATTAATCGAAAGCAGAGTTGCCGGTGAAACCTTTAAAGTGGAGGCCCCAGCTAAAGGGCGGAAAGTGGTCGATCTTATGGAAGCTTTGCAGGCGAGTATTTCTATGACAGAAAAGGTAAAAGGTAAATTAGAGCTGGATGAGGGATCGGTAGAAGAGAAAGCAGTGCTGGACGAGGTTAAGAACGCATCATCTGAGAGTAAAGAGACAGGCTCAGATCAAACTACCAGCGAAAAACCGAAATCCACTTTGACCCCTCGAAAACGGACAACCAAACGTGCGAAGGGAGCATAGGCGTGGTTAAAGCACAATTTCCCATCAGGGCGTCAATCCAGACGATTTCCATGTGCGTTCTATGCGAAAAAGGCTAAAAAAGGTTGGAGATCTGAGTACGGTGATGAGCAAAACTAACGTTTTTTCATCAATCCCGCACTATTTTACCTGAAATATGGATATTTGACAATCTTCTACGCAGGAGAAGCGTTCTTTTGTCCCGAAAAGGAGGGCAAGGGAGGGTGTAAGCATGGGGATGGAACAGGAAAAGATAGTACGAGCGGCTTTACGCACGATTAAGGGTGTTGGAAGCCAACATTTACGTCAGCTAATTGCTTATTTCGGTAGTGCAGTTAATGCCTGGGAGGCTTCTCAAAGCAGTTATCTCCAAGTTGCAAATCAAGAGAAATGGGTTGGAGAGATATTAAGGGTAAGAAAAACCATTGACCTTCGGGGGATTGAGGAGGCACTGAACAGTCTGGGAATAAAGCTGATTACGCCTGATGAAACTAATTATCCCTGTTTACTAGCTGAGCTGGCAGATGCGCCTCCACTGCTTTATTATCGTGGGCAGCTTCGAGGAGATGCGGAGGTGTTAGCTTTTGTAGGCTCACGCCAAGCGACTACTTATGGTAAATCTGCGGCACGGGTGTTGGCGCGCGACGCTGCAGCTAAAGGAATTGTCATCGTTAGTGGTCTGGCCCGAGGAATTGATACTGCTGCCCACCAGGGAGCGCTTGATAGTAGTGGGATGACTTGGGCTTTTCTTGGATGTGGTCTTGACCAAGTTTATCCTCCGGAAAACCGACGCCTAGCGGAAGACATTTTGGAAAGAGGCGCCTTAATCAGCGAATTCACGCCAGGTACTCCGCCCAATGCGAATCATTTCCCAGCTCGTAATCGCTTGATTAGCGGGTGCTCCAGTGGGGTTGTGGTCGTAGAAGCAGCAGAAAAAAGCGGTGCCTTGATCACGGTTGATTTCGCTTTGGAACAAGGGCGGGAAGTATTTGCTGTTCCAGGGCCGATCTTTAGTCCGGTGAGCCGGGGCCCTCATCACTTAATTCGACAAGGTGCAAAGATCGTAGAAGGGATCGAAGACATTTGTAATGAGTTGCCTGCCCGCTCTAAACATGTAAGTCGAGTTTCATGTAACAAAGAACTCCTGCCTAAAGAAACAGAATTTCTGGAGGGAACGGAACACCTGTCAATTCTACAGCAGTTAAGTGATATGCCGCTTCACATTGATCAAATTACGATGCACTCAACCTTGCCAGCGGCCGTCGTTTCGCTGGCCTTATTGGAGCTGCAATTAGGGGGAAAGGTCACACAATTGCCAGGCCAACATTATGTATTAGCACGAGGGTGCTAGACATACTATGAAAAAGGCGTTAAGATAGGGCTTAGTTTTACCAACGTTAACCTAATGCTTAGAATAATCCAATTTGGATATAAGTGTAGTATAAGGAAGCAAGTTGTCCTTAAACTCTTGTTTGCTTAAGAAAACAATTCAAGTTCGAACCTCGCGTATCGCGCCTCGAACCTCTAGAAAAGGGTTATGTAAGTGTGGTTTTTAAGTATATTGAGGTGAAATTATGTCTAAAACGCTAGTAATTGTAGAATCGCCAGCTAAGGCAAAGTCAATCAGTAAATTTTTGGGAAGCCGTTACACGGTTAAAGCCTCAATGGGACATCTGCGCGATTTGCCGAAAAGTCAATTAGGTGTTGACTTAGAACACAACTTCGAACCGAAATATATTGCGATTCGTGGGCGAGGAGATTTGATCAAGGATTTACGGTCAGCCGCTAAAGGGGCAGATAAAGTGTTCTTGGCTTCTGACCCGGACCGTGAGGGAGAAGCGATTGCTTGGCATCTTTCGCATTTATTGGGACTTAACTCAAGTGATAAGAATCGAATTGAATTTCATGAAATTACTAAAACGGCAATTCAGGCAGCCATAAAACATCCCCGTCAGATTGATATGGATCGGGTGGATGCCCAGCAAGCCCGCCGGGTTTTGGATCGTTTAGTCGGCTATCAGTTAAGCCCTTTACTTTGGCGAAAAATCAAGAAAGGGTTGAGTGCTGGGCGAGTTCAATCCGTAGCTGTTAGGCTAGTTGACGATCGGGAAGAGCAAATTAGGGCGTTTGTTTCGGAAGAGTATTGGAGCTTAACAGCTAACCTTCAATCAGCCGGAGGAAAGTTTTCAGCAAAACTACTAAAGAAATCTGGACAAAAAGTTTCCATTTCCTCAAAAGCAGAAATGGAAATTATTTTAGCAGGGATATCAGGAAAAGATTTTCAAGTTTCTGAGGTCCGTACAAAAGAAAAGAAAAAACTGCCTGCACCTCCCTTCATAACAAGTAGTTTACAGCAGGAAGCCCATCGCAAATTGAGTTTTTCACCGAAGCGTACCATGATGTTGGCTCAGCAATTGTATGAGGGTCTTGACTTAGGGAAGGAAGGAACCGTCGGTTTAATTACTTACATGCGTACAGATTCTGTCAAGATCGCCGAAACCGCCCAAGCGGAGGCCAAAGAATGGATTCTGTCACATTATGGAGAGGATTATTATCCTCCCGAACCTCGCCAATTTAAGAATAAGGGGCGGGCTCAAGAAGCGCATGAAGCGATTCGCCCGACTGTAACCTCGCGGACCCCGGATTTATTGAAAGGGATTTTATCAAGAGATCAATTACGGTTATACCGTTTGATTTGGGAACGCTTTATCGCGAGTCAGATGAGCGTCGCAATTATGGATACTTTGACTGTAGATGTCCTAGTGGGGGAATACTTATTCCGTGCCAATGCGTCGACAGTTCGTTTTTCTGGATTTCTAGCAGTTTATGAAGAAGGGAAAGATGAAGAAGACACGAGCGATGAAGAACAAAATTCATTGACACTTTCGGTTTCTTCGGGGGAAATACTTAAGCTTGTAAAAATTGAAGATAAACAACATTTTACGGAACCCCCGCCTCGTTTTACGGAGGCCTCACTCGTTCGTAAGATGGAGGAGGAAGGAATCGGAAGACCGAGTACATATGCGCCAACCATTGAAACAATTCAAACTCGAGGTTATGTTGTCAAAGAGGAAAAACAACTCCTGCCTACAGAACTTGGAGACATCGTGATAACCTTACTTAAAGAATATTTTCCGGACATTTTAAATCTGGAGTTCACGGCCAATTTGGAAGAGAAACTCGATCTAATTGAAGAAGGCAGCACTCCTTGGAAGTCTGTGGTTGAAGATTATTATACGCCCTTTGCAGTGACCTTAGCCCAAGCTGAAGAGCAGATCGGTAAGGTGAAAATAGAGGATCAAGTCTCAGACGAAATCTGTGACCTGTGCGGGCGAAATATGGTGATTAAGATGGGGCGTTACGGCAAATTCCTAGCCTGCCCTGGTTTTCCAGAGTGTCGCAATACGAAACCACTCTTGGAACAAGTAGGCGCGAATTGTCCAAAATGCTCAAAACCGCTAGTGGTTCGTCGCTCCAAAAAAGGGCGTAAATTTTATGGTTGCAGTGCTTATCCAGAGTGTGATTTTGTTTCCTGGGAAATGCCAGCGCCTGATCCGTGTCCGGAGTGTCAGCAGATGATGGTGATTAAATCTTCGAAGCGACAAAAGAAATATGTCTGCACAAACCCTGAATGCCGTTACACAAAAGTGATTGAAGAAAGCTAAATTTCGCCTGAACAGCTCTATTGGATAAGGAGAGAATGAACACATGCAGCAACCTATCACTGTCATCGGAGCAGGCCTCGCAGGTTCGGAGGCCGCTTGGCAACTCGCCGAACGCGGAGTAAGGGTCGATTTATATGAAATGCGACCGACTAAAACGACTCCCGCCCATCAAACGGATCAATTTGCAGAACTGGTTTGCAGCAACTCGTTAAGAGGGGCTGGCTTAGAGAATGCTGTGGGGTTATTAAAAGAAGAAATGCGCCGTTTAGGGTCCTTCATAATGAGCGCAGCGGACCATAACGCAGTTTCTGCAGGCGGGGCTTTGGCAGTGGATCGAGAATTATTTGCGAGTGAGATTACGAAACGGCTGGAACAACATCCCTATGTAACTGTTCATAGGGAGGAAGTACATCGCATTTTACAAGAAGGGATCGTAGTGGTGGCTAGTGGCCCTTTGACTTCCGACGACTTAGCTAAAGATATACTGAGGTTAACTGGAGAGGAAGCCCTTTCCTTTTATGATGCAGCCGCCCCGATCGTTACGCTTGAATCGATTGATTTAAACAAGGCCTTTTGGGCTTCACGTTACGATAAAGGAGAAGCGGATTATTTAAACTGTCCTATGACTAAAGAAGAGTACGATGCGTTTTATCAGGCGTTGACACAGGCTGAGACAGCTGAAGTTGAAGGTTTCGAACAAGGTAAGGTTTTTGAAGGCTGTCTACCTGTCGAAGTGATGGCGAAACGTGGTCACCAAACCTTGACGTTTGGCCCTTTAAAACCGGTAGGGTTGCAGGATCCCCGAACAGGGAAAAAGTCTTACGCCGTCGTGCAGCTGCGTAAAGAAAATCAAGCCGGAACGCTCTTTAATTTGGTGGGCTTTCAAACGCATCTAAAATGGGGAGAACAGAAGCGCGTTTTTTCGTTAATTCCCGGGTTAGAAAATGCTGAGTTCGTGCGGTATGGTGTGATGCACAGGAATACGTTCCTCAATGCTCCTAAGGTGCTTAAAGCAGACTTCAGCCTGAAGATAAAGCCAACGATTTTTTTTGCCGGTCAAATGACTGGAGTTGAAGGATATGTTGAATCTGCTGCCAGCGGGCTTCTGGCAGGCCTTAATGCTTGGCGGCGTTTCAATCAGAGGGATACCCTTGTTTTCCCATCCGAAACGACGCTGGGGGGATTGGCTCGTCATTTAGAAGGTTCCCCTAGTCAGAGTTTTCAACCGATGAACGTTAACTTTGGCTTGCTTCCCCCCTTGACAGAACGAATACGAGATAAGCGCGAAAAAAATACGAAAATTTCTGAACGTGCCTTGATGTCTTTGGCAGAGTTTTGTGGACGAGAGGATTTGGGGAGGTAACCTACTGCTTGAAAATTGATGAAGCGTTAAGCTTATTTGTAGGTTATCAATATTCCCAAAACCGATCCGAGCATACCGTCGCTGCTTATCTAAGTGATCTGGGTCAGTTTTTTCGGTTTGCTGCACTTGAACAGGGTATAGAACCTGAAGCACTCACGGTGGATTTGATTGATGTCTATATTGTTCGCAGTTTTTTAGGAGTCTTGGCAGAACATGGGTTGGCGAGAAAAAGCATGGCCCGTAAACTTGCGGCGCTGCGGTCGTTTTTCAAATTCCTCTGTCGTAAGGAAATACTTCCAATAAATCCGGTACAGCGGGTGGCGAGTCCGAAGCTAGGACGGAAACTCCCGCATTTTCTTTATCTGGATCAAGTTGAGGTACTGTTAAGGGCTCCAGATGGAACAAATCTACTGGGTTCCCGCGATCAAGTGATTGTGGAGCTGCTCTATGGTTCTGGGCTGAGGGTCAGCGAACTCGTCGGCTTAAATCAAGAAAATCTTGATTTAGAGAGTGGGTTAATTAGAGTCCTTGGGAAAGGGAGCAAGGAACGGGTTGTCCCAGTGACAAACTATGCAATTCAGGCGATCGAAGCATATCTTGGGTTGCGCTCGGATAGCAATCAAGCTCTGCTGCTTAATTATCAAGGAACGCGTTTATCGGATAGGTCTGTTCGTAGGATCTTAGACAAACTGGTCGCTAGGATCAGTCTGGAACAACATGTAAATCCCCATATGCTTCGCCATTCATTTGCCACTCATTTGTTAGATGGTGGAGCGGATTTAAGAAGTGTCCAAGAATTACTGGGACATCAGAAACTTTCATCGACTCAAATTTATACTCATCTAACTCGTGAACGCCTTAAAGACGTCTACGCTCAGGCTCATCCTCGAGCGAAAGAACAACCTCAGGATCGCGAATTTTCATAAAAAGGGGTAAATTACCTACAATTGACTTGACACACTGAAAATGCCCTAGTAAACTTCATTCGGGGGGGATTTAGCCATGTTTCATGCAACGACCATTGTCGCAGTGAAAAAAGGGGAACACGTAGCCATAGCAGGTGACGGTCAAGTGACCTTCGGGCAGGCAACCGTTATGAAACATAAAGCTCGGAAAGTCCGCCGCTTGTTTCACGGAAAAGTGATTGCAGGGTTTGCAGGATCCGTTGCTGATGCGTTTACGCTTTTTGATAAGTTTGAACAAAAACTGGAAGAGTATCATGGAAATCTTCAGCGCGCGGCCGTAGAGCTCGCGAAGGAATGGCGAACAGACAAAATGCTGCGTAATCTTGAAGCACTGCTTTTGGTTGCTGATGCCTCAAATCTTTTGATTTTATCGGGTTCAGGTGAAGTAATTGAACCGGACGATGGAATCGCTGCCATCGGATCAGGTGGAAACTATGCTTTAGCCGCTGCACGCGCCTTAGTGAAACATACGGATCTACCGACTGCGGAGATTGTACGCGAAGCGATGCTTGTGGCTGCATCAATTTGTGTTTATACTAATGAGCAAATAATAGTGGAAGAGTTATAAAGGGGTGAAACTATGGACAGCTTGACTCCACGTGAAATTGTTCGTGAATTGGACCGGTATATCGTCGGACAAGATGCGGCAAAACGAGCTGTTGCGGTTGCTTTGCGTAATCGGTACCGTCGTTCTTGTTTGCCAGAGCAATTGCAAGAAGAAATTATACCAAAAAACATCTTAATGATAGGTCCGACGGGAGTAGGAAAGACGGAGATTGCTCGGCGATTGGCAAAGCTCGTTCGCGCCCCATTCATTAAAATCGAAGCCACGAAGTTTACAGAAGTCGGTTATGTAGGCCGGGATGTAGAGGCCATTATTCGTGACTTGGTCGAGATTGCCTTGCGTATGGTGAAGGCTGAGCGTGCAGATAAAGTGCAAGTTCAGGCGGCGATCAATGCCGAAAAACGCTTAGTTGAGTTGTTGGTTCCGGAAAAACGTTCAGAGAGTTCTTCAAGCAACCCTTTTCAGATGCTGTTCGGTCAAACGCCCGATCCAGAAAAGGACATTGACGTGACTCCTGAAATGGAGAAAGAACGCAAGTTAGTAGCTGACCGCTTGCAGAGTGGGGACCTTGAAGAACAGGTTATTGAAATTGCGGTTGAAGAAACTACGCCCCTTGCTGATATGCTGGGCAACAACAACATGATGGAAATGGGCTTGAATATTCAGGATATGATGTCAGGGATGCTCCCTAAGCGACACAAAAAGAGAAAGGTAACTGTGCGCGAAGCTCGAAAGATCTTGATTCATGAAGAAACTCAAAACCTGATTGATCAAGAGGAAGCGGTTCAAGAGTCCATACGCAGAACAGAGCATGAGGGAATAGTTTTCTTGGACGAAATCGATAAAATTGCTGGTCGTGACGGGGCGGGCGGTCCAGACGTATCTAGAGGAGGAGTCCAGCGTGACATTCTCCCAATTGTTGAAGGATCTACAGTCGTAACAAAGTATGGACCGGTTAATACCGATCACATCCTGTTTATTGCTGCAGGAGCTTTTCATCTCAGCAAGCCGTCTGACCTTATTCCTGAACTTCAGGGAAGATTCCCCATTCGTGTAGAACTCGAATCATTAAGTGTGGCGGATTTTAAACGTATTCTAACGGAACCTCAGTCGTCGTTAATTAAACAATATAGCGCTTTATTGGGAACGGAAGGAATAAAGGTTGATTTTACAGAGAATGCTATTGACGAATTGGCAGAAGTCGCCTATAAAGTAAATTCAACCACTGAAAACATTGGAGCTCGACGACTGCATACGATCGTTGAAAAAGTACTAGAGGAATTATCGTTTGAAGCCTCTGAGCTGCCTGAGGATTACACAGTGACGATTAATCGCGAATACGTTCAGCACCGCTTAGGTGATGTGGTTCAAAATCAAGATTTAGCACGATATATTTTGTAGATGCATGTTTAATTCTAATAGGGTAAGGGAAGCCAGTTAAAGGAGGATAACTAAAACTATGGATAAAGCAACATTGTTAGAAAAAACGAGAATCATTAATAAGCTAGTCCAGCGTGCTGCTGGGAATCCGGTTGATTTCGAGGAAATGGCTAAAGTTCTCCAGCAGGCTGTGCTTGCTAACTGTTATATTGTCGGACGACGGGGCAAAATTTTGGGGTATAGTTTCATGAGCCATTTTGCTTGTGGGTCAATGGAAGAAATTGTGATTCGGTCTGAGCGCTTTCCTGAAAGTTATAATGAAGGTTTGATGAAAGTGTCAGAGACGATAACGAATACGTGTCAGGTTGCTAATGGCTGTGTGTTTAATTCGAATGAATCATGTCAGTTCACCAATAAGCTGACGACGGTTGTTCCCATATTGGGTGGCGGCGAACGAGTTGGGACACTCGTGCTTGCGAAATATGATGAAGAGTTTAAAGAAGACGATCTTGTGCTTGCTGAATACGGGGCCACAGTCGTGGGCATGGAAATTTTACGAGTAAAGGCGGAACGCGCAGAAGAAGAAGCTCGTAAAAAAGCAGCAGTCCAAATCGCTGTGGGAACCCTATCATATTCTGAGCTTGAAGCAGTAGAACACATTTTTGCCGAATTGGGTGGCGGGGAAGGCCTGTTGGTTGCCAGCAAAATTGCTGACCGAGTTGGAATTACTCGTTCGGTTATTGTTAATGCTCTGCGTAAATTTGAATCAGCCGGTGTCATTGAATCCAAATCATTAGGCATGAAAGGAACTTATATACGAGTTCTGAACGATTATTTACTTGAAGAACTTGATAAGCATGTCAAACATGGTAAGTAAAAACAGCGGTCAGAAAACAGAGGCTAGGGATCAGACGGGGAATACCTCGGTCTGACGCACCCGGCTTCTGACCTCTGACTTATGTATTTACAAGGAGGCGAATTTCCTTGGATGAACATGATTACGTCTACCAGTTGAGACCACTTATAGTTCCAGGCCTTGTATTTCTGATCCTCTATCCCTTAGTGATCGGTAGTATCCATGTTGTCAGTAAGCTCCCGAGTGTTGAATTAAGAGTGCTGTTAGGGATCTATGTAGCTTCTGGGCTCGGTATTATTGCTTTATGGGTAATAGGAAAGAGCAAACATGTGCGCATTAAAGATCAACAAATTGTCTTTAGTTCATTGTTAGGAGAGCATATTCTAGAACCAAAGGATATTCGGCGGGTTGCCTTTTATTTTGATGGAAAAGGACAGGAAGTCGCGCAAATTCGTGCTAACGACGTGTTTTATTATGTGAGTGAATTCTATTTCCCCTTTCCCGAGTTGATGAGTGACTTAGAGAATTTTATTCAGCGCTATGATTTGCGCTCTAATATTGAGGGATATGCCGGTTTAAACAAATAGGTAGGGGTACGACGCATCGTGCTCTACCCCGTACCTCGCAATTGCCTTGCAATGAAGTACAAAATATGCTATTCTGATAGCAGTGTGATTTAATAACACACGCAGTGGGATTATGGTGCCAGTTCCTTGTCGGGAGACAAGGGGCATCATGAGATGAACTTGCGGAGGAAAAAACAAAAGAAAGTTGGTAAAACACAATGGCAGTAATTTCTATGAAACAATTATTGGAAGCAGGTGTTCATTTCGGACACCAAACACGTCGTTGGAATCCGAAAATGGCTCGCTATATTTTTACAGAGCGTAACGGAATTTACATCATTGATCTCCAAAAAACCGTCAAAAAAGTAGATGAGGCTTTTAACTTTGTTCGGAACCTTGCCACTGAAGGAGGTACCATGCTGTTCGTGGGTACCAAAAAGCAAGCACAAGAGTCTGTCAAAGATGAAGCCGAACGTTGTGGCATGTATTTTGTGAACGAACGTTGGCTTGGCGGCATGTTGACCAATTTCCAAACGATTCAAAAACGTGTTGATCGTTTGCGCGTATTGGAACGGATGGAGGCAGAAGGTGTATTCGATGTGCTTACCAAGAAAGAGGTTTCTGCACTACGTCATGAGATGGAGAAACTGGAGCGCTTCTTGGGTGGTATCAAGAATATGAAAAGGCTTCCGGATGCGTTATTTATTGTAGATCCACGTAAAGAGCGTATTGCGGTTGCAGAAGCACGTCGTTTGCATATTCCAATCGTAGCAATTGTCGATACAAACTGCGATCCGGATGAAATCGATGTTGTTATCCCGGCTAACGATGATGCCATCCGTGCAGTCAAGTTACTCACTTCGAAGATGGCTGATGCGATCATCGAAGGACAACAAGGTAACGAGGATGAGGTAGAGAAAGTCGGAGAAGTAGTCGAAGCATAAAAATAATGTGCGATGCACGAAGATTGAGGTCTGAATACTGCGGTATCGTGCATCGTAAATATAGTACATATGTAGGTTCGAGGTTCGAATATCGCGCCTCGGACCTCTATGCTTGTATCAAGCTCAGCTTAAAACATCGCGAATTTACCTCGAGTATAGTGCATCAAGCATGTATATCAAAATATAGCTTAATGAAAATAATTTATTATGCATTGTGCCTCGTGCATCGTGCATCGAATTTAGGAGGGTTAACCATGGCAGACGTAAGCGCAGCTCAAATAAAAGTGCTCAGAGAACGTACTGGTGCAGGCATGATGGATTGTAAAAAAGCACTTACAGAGTGTAATAATGATATTGAGAAAGCCTGTGATTTTCTACGAGAAAAAGGTTTAGCAGCCGCAGCCAAAAAGGAAGGTCGAGTCGCGGCAGAAGGGACAGTTGAGTCCTATATCCATGGCGGTGGGCGGATTGGCGTGTTAGTTGAAGTAAACTGTGAGACAGACTTTGTGGCTCGTGGAGATGAATTTAAAGTGTTAGTTCGCGATCTTGGGTTGCATATTGCAGCTGCGAACCCACAATATTTGAACAAAGAAGATGTTCCTGCAGAAGTGCTCCAACATGAGAAGGATATCTTAAAAGCTCAAGCACTCAATGAAGGAAAACCTGAGAAGATCATTGAAAAAATGGTCGAAGGACGGATCGAAAAGTTCTATAAAGAAGTTTGTTTAATGGAACAGGCTTTCGTCAAAGATCCCGATAAGAACGTGCGGGATTTGGTTATCGAAAAAATTGCCAAAATAGGTGAACGTATCGTCATTCGCCGTTTTACCCGCTATGAATTAGGCGCTGGTATCGAAAAACGACAAGATGATTTTGCCTCTGATGTTATGAAAGAAATAAATCGTTAAAACTAACCTAGACAATCTATCTGGAGAACACCCTGGTGTTCTCTTTTTCGAATGTGAGAGGATTTCTCTCTCTAGGCGTGGAATTAGATTGATGGAGGTTAATTTATGGAAAAACCGCGGTATAAACGAGTTGTCCTTAAGATAAGCGGGGAAGCACTGGCGGGGTCTCAGGGCTTTGGCCTTCAACACGACATGTTAGTTTCTGTGGCGCAACAGGTGGCAGAAATTCGAGGTATGGGAGTAGAGGTTTGCCTAGTTGTTGGTGGCGGAAACTTATGGCGTGGCATTGCGGGGAGTGCTCAAGGCATGGACCGGGCACAGGCGGATTACATGGGCATGTTAGCGACGGTGATTAATGCTCTCGCCTTACAGGATGCCTTGGAAAAAGCCGGATCCGATACTCGTGTCTTATCGGCAATCGAAATGCGACAAGTTGCTGAGCCTTATATTAGGCGTCGTGCTATTCGTCATATGGAAAAAGGGCGCATTGTAATTTTCGCTGCTGGAACGGGTAATCCATACTTTTCCACAGATACGACAGCCGCTTTAAGAGCGGCTGAAATCGAGGCAGATGTCATTTTGATGGCTAAACGGGTGGATGGAGTTTACGATTCTGATCCACTTAAGAACTCTCAAGCAAAGAAGTTTGATCGTTTAAGTTATCTGGATGTCTTGAGCAAGGGATTAGGTGTGATGGATTCCACAGCCACCTCTCTTTGTATGGACAATGATATCCCTGTTATTGTCTTTGACCTTACAAAAGAAGGTAATATTCATCGTGTTGTTATGGGTGAACCCATTGGAACATATGTTGGGAGGGATAGTTAATGATCTCTGAGGTGATTAAAGATGCGGAAGAGCGGATGCATAAAGGAGTTGACGCTTTACGCAGAGAATATGCCACGATCCGCGCAGGCCGCGCAAATCCTAGCGTCCTAGATAAAGTGATGGTTGAATATTATGGGACGCCAACCCCAATTAACCAGCTTGCGAACATCTCCGCGCCTGAACCGAGAATGCTCGTGATTCAGGCTTGGGATAGAACCGTTCTTCCTGCTATCGAAAAAGCAATCATGAAATCCGATCTGGGGCTTAATCCATCAAGTGATGGCACTGTGATTCGCCTCATAATTCCCCAACTCACGGCTCAGCGCCGAGCGGAATTGGTTAAGAAAGTGAAAAAAGAGGCGGAAGAAGCGCGAGTTGCAGTTCGTAATGTGCGCCGAGATGTTAATGATAAACTTAAGAAATTGGAGAAGGACCACGATGCCTCTGAAGATGACATCAAGCGGGCCCAAGAAGATGTTCAGAAAATGACAGATAAGATCATCAAAGAAATTGAACACGTGATGGAAACTAAGGAAAGTGAAATCACAGAAGTATGATGTCTGCTTGGCTCGGTCGGAACTGGGATGAAGTTAAGACTGAACTTGAACTTATGAGTAAACCTTACGCTTTCCAAATTACGCGCCCTCATGGTAAAATGGATTCGTGGGGAAGTTGCAGAGTTGTTCGCGTCAGAGAAGTTGACGACTGCGTGGACATAATACTAGCGCATGAGAAATTTTCGCCTAGGCAAACTTAGGCCCCCTGCTCGAGGTTCGATATTCGTGGTTCGAGGTTCAATATTCAAACTAAGAACCACGAAAGCACGAACCACGAACTTCGAATAGGGGGTCTTTTCGTAATTAGTAGTTCGTAATTAGTAGTTCGTAGTTCGAAGACATAGATCAGAGATCGAAGTTCGTAGTGCGAAGACCGAGGTTGTAGGTCGAATATCGAACCACGAACTACGAACTACGAATATCGCCGATGGGGGTGGAATGATGTGGTTCAAAACTTGGAAACTAAATAAAGCGGCTTCATTGGACCAGGTTGCAAAAGACCGCCTTCCTCGTCATATCGCCATTATTATGGACGGGAATGGGAGATGGGCTCAGAAACGAGCGCTTCCTCGTTCAATGGGGCATCGAGCGGGCGTTGAAGCCTTGCGTAAAGTTGTTAAGGCGTGTTCCAAACTTGGGATTGAGGTCTTAACGGTTTATGCATTTTCTACGGAAAACTGGAAGAGGCCTAAAGATGAAGTAGGTGTGCTCATGACACTGCTCACGGAGTATTTAAGAAAAGAACTTCAGGAGCTTCACCAAAACAATGTGCTTATTCGGACCATGGGAAAAATTACTGACCTTCCACGGGAGGCACAGCACGAATTAGAACACGCAATTGAGAGAACTCGGAACAATACGGGGCTCATTCTCAATCTTGCCTTAAATTATGGCGGGCGATCTGAAATTATAGATGCGGTCAGGAAATTGACCAAGGAAGTCTTAAGTGGTAAACAACGAATTGAGGAAATCGATGAGGAACGCTTCAGTAAAGCACTTTTTACTAGCGGGCTTCCTGATCCGGATTTACTGATTCGGACCTCAGGGGAGATGAGGTTAAGTAACTTTCTACTTTGGCAATTGGCCTATACCGAGATTGTTGTAGTAGAAGAGCTTTGGCCAGATTTTGGTCAAAAGGCCTTACTTGAAGCGATAGAAGCATATCAAAAGCGTGATCGTCGTTTTGGTGGAATACATACAAATTGAGGAGAGCACATGGTTGAAAGAACAATTAGTGCCTTGATTGGCGCGCCACTTTTTTTAGGACTCATATTTATGGGCGGACCCTATACTGCTATTATGGTTGCTGTGTTAACGCTCTTGTCGTTGAGGGAATTTTTACAAATTGGTGAGAAGATGGGTATACGCGCCTGGTACAAACTGACGACGATTGTCTCGGTTATCTGGCTGATTAGTTTGTTGACCGGCGGACAAGAATGGATGATGCCGATTCTTGTCTTCTGGCTTCTGACCGGACTGGGGTGGCTGGCCTTATCTTATCCAAAGACGTCTCTGCCAGAAGCTAGTTTTAATTTGCTAGCGGTTTTTTATTCGGTTATCTTATTATCCCATCTCTATTTGCTTCGTCAGCTTCCGAATGGAGTAGAATTAACTTTCCTTACAATTTGTTTGGTATGGGCGACGGATACAGGTGCATACGTTATAGGGAGACAATTTGGCAGGCATCTTTTAGCTCCCCAGGTTAGTCCGAAGAAGACTGTGGAAGGTTCGCTGGGAGGTATATTGTTTAGCATGGTAGTGGCTTTAGCCTTCTGGCACTTTTTTGGCGGTGCTACTTGGATCAGGTATATTATCGTGGGTGTGATTATTGGAATCAGCGCTCAAATCGGGGATTTGTTCGAGTCTGCCTTGAAGCGCAGCGCAGGGGTTAAAGATTCCGGAAAGCTTATTCCAGGGCATGGAGGGATTTTGGACCGGTTCGACAGTCTTATTTTTGCGCTCCCCCTAGTGTATTATGGGGTAAAATTACTTTCGTGAGGTGAAAGTGTTGAGCATCCAGAAACACCCCCTATGGACAAGTGTTAACCGGCTAGCGGTGGTTACATCGGTGCTTGTCATGTTGAAAGTTTTTACATACTTTTTTCAAGACTTTTTGCCTGTTTTTGGTGAAGTCCTTTCCAAACTGTTTAGCGCCTTTTTGCCTTTTGTTATCGCACTTTTTATTGCGTTCTTACTTGAACCGCTCGTTGTTCGGCTAATGAGTGCCGTACGCATTCGTCGACCGTATGCGGCTGTGCTGACCCTCCTTTTGGCGATTACGATGTTAAGCCTTTTTGTCTTTTTGATTATTGCTCGTCTTTATACTGAATTAACTGAGTTGGCGATCACGATGCCTAATTATGGGTATATCGTTGATCTCGTGACTAAACAAGTGGATTCTATCGAAAAATTTGTAAAGGTAAATCCCCAAATCCAAAGTACGATGTATGCCTCCACAGAAAGCCTGGCAAAAACGCTTCAGGAATGGGCTAAATCCGGCAGTGTCTTTTTATTAGGTTTCTTGACAGCCTTACCCCGTGTATTTATTGTGCTGATCGTATCTCTTGTCGCCACATTAATGATGAGCTCTACGTATCCAAATGTAAAACGATTTCTAGCGAACCTGTTTCCACGCCGGTGGCACGTCAGTGCTCAGGCTGTAAGCCAAGATTTGGGATCCGCCGTCGTAGGGTATTTACGAGCTTTAGCTATTTTAATGTCAGTGACGGCTTTCACAACCATCATTGGATTGCTGCTGATCGGCAATCGTTATGCTGTCACTCTGGGGGTACTTGCTGGGTTATTGGATGCGGTACCCATTGTGGGCACAGGCATTCTCTTTGGTCCCTGGATTGTCGGACTATTTTTGATGGGATTCTTCGCCGAAGGTTTTAAGGTAATATTAATGTGGGTTGTTACTCTTGTAATACGTCAGTTTCTTGAACCCAAGATCATGTCGCAGGGGATTGGGTTACATCCGCTTCCAACCCTTATTTCGATGTATGTAGGGCTGCAGTTGTTGGGGTTCGGAGGCATTTTAATGGGGCCCGCAGTGATTATTAGTTATGAAGCATTACGGAAAGTCGGTATTTTTGGGCATCCCAGAGATTGAAATTACAAAGCAGGAAGAGATGATTTTCGTGAAAATGCTGACCTTGTTAGGATCAACAGGTTCGATTGGGCGCCAAACCCTAGATGTCGTTCGTCACTCAGAAGGGCGCCTTAAAATTCATGCCTTGGCGGCAGCTAAAAGCGTTCAACTGATGGAGGAACAGGCTCGGCTTTTTCGTCCCGCCGTTGTTGTAATGATGGATGAGGCGGCGGCACGTGATTTGCGAGGTCGATTGAGAGATTTGCCGATTAGGGTAGAACAAGGAATGGATGGTCTTATTAATGTTGTTAGCGAGCCGCTAGTGGATACGGTCGTCACGGCGCTTTCCGGCAGAATCGGTTTGGAGCCCACTCTTGCTGCCTTAGAAACCGGTAAAACCATTGCCCTTGCTAATAAAGAAACGTTGGTCGCTGGTGGAGAGCTGGTCATGTCTACTGCGAGAAAGATGCAGTGCAAGATCCTACCTGTAGATAGTGAACATTCTGCGATTTTTCAGTGTCTGGAAGAAAATCCAGAGACCATAGCAAAGATTATTTTGACGGCCTCGGGGGGGCCCTTTTTCGGTTGGACACGAGAAAAATTAGCCAGTGTTACCTTGAAAGAGGCCCTGAACCACCCCAATTGGGATATGGGTGCTAAAATCACTATCGATTCGGCAACCATGATGAACAAGGGACTTGAAGTCATTGAAGCACATTATTTGTTCAATATGGATTATGACGCGATAGAGGTCCTCATTCATCCGCAAAGTGTGATCCACTCCATGGTTGAATATCGCGATGGCTCAGTGCTCGCTCAGCTAGGACGACCAGATATGCGACTGCCAATTCAATATGCTTTGAGTTACCCAACACGTTGGCAGAATCCTTTTGAGCGCCTTGACCTTCGAGGTAAAACGTTAACCTTTCATGAACCAGATTTGGAAGCTTTCCCAGCCCTAGCGATGGCTTACCGGGTGGGACGACGCGGCGGAACCCTGCCAGCGGTGATGAATGCGGCCAACGAAGTTGTTGTTTCGGCCTTTCTTCACAAAAAGGTCTCTTATCTAGGGATCAAGGATATTGTCGAAAAGGTTTGCTCAGAGCATCATGTGTTAGATAGCTTGGATTTGGGAAACATACTTGATGCGGACAATTGGGCACGGTGTCGAGCAGCAGAACTTGTTGCGAAGTTCGATGCGCGAGGTTCGATGCGCGAGGTTCGATGCACGAACCGAGAGATGGAACCACGTACTAGATATTTAATTTCCAATGTTCAGCACCACGAAAAATGAGATTGAGATTCGAACTATTAACACATATTTGATGTTTGAATTTCGAACCTCGAGCATCGAACCTCGAGCATCGAAAAAGGGGGGGTTAGGGTGTTATCTGCACTATTGACAAAAATACTAGAGGGTATATTTGTTTTTGGAAGTATGATCATGATTCATGAATTCGGACATTACATTGTCGCAAAATGGATCGGGGTTAAGGTGATAGAGTTTAGTTTTGGTTTTGGTCCGAAAATCGTAGGTTATCAGGGTAAAGTAACACTTTATGCTCTGCGCCTAATTCCTTTAGGTGGATTTGTTAAACTTCATGGCATGGACGCCGAAGTCAATGAAAATGGTCTAGCGGTAATTGCCCATCCCGATGATCCCCAGAGTTTTATAAACAAACCGGTCTGGCAACGCATGGCCGTGATTGCGGCAGGTCCGATCATGAACTTTGTTTGGGCGATGATTTTGTTTGTGGCTGTTTTTGGCTATCTTGGCATTCCATCGCCAAGTAACACTAATCTGATCGGTTCATTGATTTCGGGGAAGCCGGCTGCTGCTTCCGGTCTTCTGCCAGGAGACAGAATTATTGCTGTGAATCAGCTGCCAACTTCTGATTGGAATCGTTTGACAGAAGTAATTCATGCCAAGCCTGACCAAGTGTTAAGCTTAACTGTGGAACGGGTTAACGAAAAGCAAGTTCAAATCGTGTCTGTAAAGACGGAAAAAGATGCCCAAACAGGGTATGGCATGATTGGGATCGCGCCAGAAGTCAACTATTTGCATGCTTCATTTCTTCAGTCGACCCGTTTTGGAATGGAGCGAACATTGGATTTAACAAAGTTCATTGTTGTGACCTTAGCGCAAATGGTAACAGGAAAAATACCTGCTGAAGTAGGAGGACCTGTCATGATTGTTCAAGCTATTGGGGACGCAGCTCAACAGGGCTTTGACGATTTATTAGCTTTAACAGGGGCTCTAAGCATCCAATTAGGTCTCATAAACTTATTTCCTATCCCAGCTCTCGATGGAAGTCGGCTAGTGTTCTTATTAATCGAAGGCTTAAGAGGAAAACCGCTAAACCCTGAAAAGGAGAATATGATCCACTTGGTGGGGTTTGTATTGCTTATGCTTTTAATGATTGTGATTACTTACAAAGATGTGTTACGCTTGTTTGTCAAAGCTGGGTGATGTACGGGGGGAATAGGAGATCGACATGATACAAAGAAAGAATACAAAACAGGTTCAGGTTGGGCCAATAACGATCGGTGGCGGAGCCCCGATTATAGTACAGTCGATGACCAATACGGATACCCGCGACGTAGGGAAAACCTTGGCTCAGATTCACGCCTTGGCTGATGCAGGGTGTGAAATTGTTCGCCTTGCAGTCTTGGATGATGAGGCCGCAGCCGCTTTAAAGGAGATTGCCGATAACAGTCCACTCCCAGTGATTGCAGACATCCATTTTGACTATCGGCTGGCGATTCGTGCAGTTGAACAAGGGATCCATGGCTTGCGACTAAATCCCGGGAATATTGGGGCTCGTTGGAAGGTGCAAGAAGTTGTACGTGTTGTTAAGGAACGGCAGATTCCGATTCGTATCGGCGTTAACGCCGGCTCGCTGGATAAGGAGTTCTTAGAGAAATATGGAGGGCCTACTGCCATAGGAATGGTTGAGAGCGCTTTAGGACATATTCGTTTACTCGAAGCCGAGGGATATGATAGAATTAAGGTCTCTCTGAAAGCTTCCTCAGTTCCTCTAATGCTTGAAGCTTATCGTAAAATGGCTGAAGTTGTAGATTACCCGCTGCATTTAGGGGTAACAGAGGCAGGGACAGTGCGCTCGGGCCTGGTTAAATCGGCGATTGGGATTGGAGCGCTACTTTCCGAAGGGATCGGAGATACGATTCGAGTGTCGCTCACTGGAGATCCCGTTCGAGAAATTCCTGTAGCCTTGGAGATTCTGCGTGTTCTCGGTTTACGACAGCATGACGTGGATTTAATCAGCTGTCCAACCTGTGGACGTACACAGGTTGACCTTGCAATGCTCGCAGAAAAAGTTGATGAACGGCTATTACAGCTTCCGCCACTAGACAAGCCTTTGAAAGTTGCAGTTATGGGATGTGCTGTTAACGGACCGGGTGAGGCCCGTGAAGCTGATTTTGGCATTGCCGGTGGAAAAGGGATGGGGCTTTTGTTTCGGAAAGGAGAGGTGGTTGCCAACCTTCCCGAAGATGAGTTGCTGCCAGCCTTACTCCGTGAAATTGAAGAGTATGTTAAAGCTCATAGTAGGGGCAATTCTTAAATTGAAGATAGTAGAGGCGATTCCCAAATTGCTCCTACAGTGGAAAGGAATGGAGACATAATGCGTGTCAGCCAATTATTAAATCCGACACTTCGTGAGGTTCCAGCTGAGGCTGAGGTTATCAGCCATCAGCTGATGGTTCGGGCAGGTTTAATTCGTAAGTCAGCTGCGGGGGTATATACTTATTTGCCTCTGGGTTTACGAACTTTAAAGAAGATTGAAAGCATTGTTCGTGAAGAAATGAACGCCAAAGGTGGACAAGAAATCCTTATGCCAGTTATACAACCGGCTGAATTATGGAAAGAGAGCGGGCGTTGGGAAGTATATGGTGCAGAGCTGTTCCGTTTAAAAGATCGACACAATCGAGATTTTTGCCTTGGCCCGACGCACGAAGAAATTATTACAGATCTTATTCGAGGTGAGGTTCGTTCGTACAAACAACTTCCTCTTCTTCTTTATCAGATACAGAATAAATACCGCGATGAACGTCGTCCTCGCTTTGGTCTGATGCGGGGACGGGAATTTATAATGAAGGATCTTTATTCGTTTGATCGGGATGAAGCAGGTCTCGATGAAAGTTATCAAAATATGTACGATGCCTATTGCCGAATCTTTTCGCGTTGTGGTTTAGCTTATCGACCAGTTGAAGCAGACGCTGGAGCCATTGGAGGAACGGGTGGGACTCATGAATTTATGGTTTTGGCAGATTCAGGAGAAAATGCTGTTGTTTACTGTTCAGGATGCAATTATGCTGCCAATGTTGAAAAAGCGGAATGCCATCCCCAAGTGATAGATGATGTTTCGCCTACAGAGCCGCGGGCGTTAGTGCATACTCCGGAAGTCAGGACCATTGAAGCAGTTTGTGATTTTTTGACTGTCCCGAAGACCAGTCTCGTGAAGTCGTTGCTTTACCAAGGGGATGACAAACTATTTCTGGTGCTGATTCGCGGCGATCGTGAGTTGAATGAAATTAAATTAAACAATGCATTGGGTGGATTTGTCTCCCTCGAACTCGCTCCTCCACACATAGTAGAGGGGATATTAGGGTGTGAACCTGGCTTTGTGGGTCCTGTTGAAGTGCCTGTTGGTCTTACAGTTATTGCCGACGAAGAGGTACCTCTAATGAAAAAAGTTGTTTGTGGAGCGAACAAGACAAATTATCACTTTGTGAATGTGGTTCCAAGTCTTGAATTCCGTATAGATCAAGTCCTTGATTTGAGAATGATGGAACCGGGTGAAGCTTGCCTAAAATGTGGTGCTCCTCTTAAAGAAGCAAGGGGGATTGAAGTAGGTCAAGTTTTCAAACTAGGCACAAAGTATAGTAAAGCACTAGGCGCAACTTATTTAGACGTAAATGGAGAAGAGAAGCATTGTGTCATGGGCTGTTATGGTATCGGAGTTAGTCGTTCAATTGCTGCCGCGATCGAACAAAATCATGATGATTACGGGATTATCTGGCCAATGCCCATTGCCCCATATCACTGTATAATTGTTCCGGTCAGTTCAAAAGATGTTCAAGTGGTGGAAGCGGCTGACAAGCTTTATCAGGAGTTTCAGCGTATGGGTGTGGAAGTGATCCTCGACGACCGGGATGAACGCGCTGGCGTAAAATTTAAAGATGCGGATTTGGTCGGATATCCTTTACGGGTCACGATCGGGAGTAAAACTCTTGCCAATGGACAGGTTGAACTAAGAGATCGTAAAACGGGCGAAACGCAGCTTGTACTAGTTGAAGATGTCGCTGGGCAGGTCAAGACCATTATAGAGAAAGCTCTCTCACTAAGGTGAGAAACTTCCGCTGGCTTGGGTTGCAGATGTCCAAGAGATATGCTATATTAGTATAGGGAATTTGTAGTGATTGTTGGTAAGGAGTGGGTTCTAGCCCGCTCCTTCGTTTGTTCAAATCGTGGTGCAAGTATAACTCTTGGTCATCTTCGTCAAACTATGTAAGAAGGCTTTTTGCGTCACGTTGAAGGAGAGATTTCAAAATGAATGAAGCGATGGAAACAAAGATAGGTTCATTAGTTGAGCCACTCGTTAGAGAAAGAGGGCTTGAATTAGTGAATGTAGAGTATATTAAGGAAGGTGCACATTGGTATTTGCGCCTCTATATTGATAAAGACGGTGGCGTGGATATGGATGATTGTTCAGGAGTGAGCCACGTGGTAAGTGAAATGCTTGATCAAAAAAATCCTATTCCTCAGGCCTACATGTTGGAGGTGTCTTCTCCTGGGTTAGAGCGTCCTCTGAAAAAGGAAGCTGACTTTATCCGTTTTCAGGGAAGTCTGGTTACAGTACATACTATATCTCTATTTCAAGGGTACAAGGAATTCTCTGGCAATTTAGTCGGATTGATAAACGATGAAATCGTTTTAGAATATGAAGATAAGCGCGTTGCAATTCCACGCACCTTGGCAAAAAAAACTCATTTGGCACTGGATTTCTAGGTTTTCTATATCTACAATAAAATAAGGAGGAAAATGAAAAAATGAATATGGAGTTCATCGAGGCTCTTCACGAGTTAGAAAAAGGACGGGGAATTTCTGCAGAGATTCTATTTGAGGCGATTGAGGCAGCACTAATATCAGCGTACAAGAAGAATTTCGGATCATTACAAAATGTCCGAGTTCTTATTGATCGTTTAACCGGTGAGTTTAAGGTGTATGCCCGCAAAACCGTTGTAGAAACCGTGGAGGATGCTCGAACTCAGGTCGGATTGGAGGACGCGCGCAAACTTGATCTTAATTATCAACTTGAGGACATCGTGGAATACGAAGTAACCCCGCGTGAATTTGGGCGGATTGCGGCTCAAACTGCCAAGCAGGTTGTCGTTCAGCGCATTAGAGAAGCTGAGCGTGGCATGATTTACGACGAATATGTTAATCGTGAAGGAGATATCGTTACTGGGGTTGTGCAACGCTATGAACAGAAGAATGTGATTGTTGATTTGGGGAAAGTTGAAGCGGTGCTTCCTGCTCAGGAACAAATCCCTGGAGAGGTATATCAATCCTTTGAACGTATTAAAACGTATGTCGTGGAGGTTAAAAAAACAACGAAGGGGCCGCAAATTATGCTGTCTCGAACCCATCCTGGACTGATAAAGCGCCTATTTGAGCTTGAAGTTCCGGAAATTCATGATGGTATCGTTGAAATCAAGGGCGTTTCCCGTGAAGCCGGGGCTCGCTCTAAAATTGCCGTTTATTCGCGTGACTTGAATGTCGATCCGGTTGGAGCTTGCGTTGGGCCAAAGGGAGTTCGGGTTCAAACCATTGTTACAGAATTAAAAGGGGAAAAAATTGATATTGTTAACTTCTCAACAGATCCCCAAGAGTTTGTAGCGAATGCACTTTCTCCCGCAAAAGTTGTGGGAGTCTATCCCAAACCCAATGAGAAGGTCGCAGTCGTCGTCGTTCCTGACTATCAACTTTCCTTGGCAATCGGAAAAGAAGGACAAAACGCTCGTTTAGCTGCCAAACTTACGGGGTGGAAGATTGATATAAAAAGTGAATCTCAGGCTGTGGCGTTAAATATCATTCCTCAAGGGCAGGAGGAAGTGTATGGAAATTACGAAGAATACGGTGAATATGAAGAGTATTCGGAATATGATGAGTTCGCCGAAACTAATAACTATCAGGAATATGAGGAAAGCGAATCTGCTGAAAATGATCTGACTTCGGAAAATCAACGAACTGCCGAAGGCAGAACTTATCAAACGTATGTTAATAACGACGCATACAATGACAATGAATCATATGATAAATATGTTGAAGAACCTGAAGCCTTTATAAACGAAGTTACAGAGAATGTTACCGAAGGAGTTAATGAAAAAGCTCTTACTGATATTGTGGGTGATTTGAAAACAGATGCTCTAGTAATGCCCAAGGAGAAAAAGAAGAAAGGGAAGGGGTGATGGTATGAAGACACGAAAAATTCCGATGCGGATGTGTTTGGGGTGTCAACAAATGAAGCCCAAGAAAGAGCTCATGCGAATCGTTAGAACCCCAGAAGGGACGGTTGAACTCGATCCCACTGGAAAAAAGAATGGACGTGGCGCATACCTTTGTCCTAACTTACTCTGTTGTCAAACCGCTGTTAAAGAGCGTCGTTTCCGGAAGGCTTTCGGTGTGGATGTTGATCCAGAAGTATTTGCCAGCCTAGAAGGGAAGATTTCTTCGTGAATATACGGATCCAGTCACTAATAGGTATCGCTCGGCGTGCAAATAAAATTGCTTCCGGAGATGCTCAAATTGAAGCAATGTTAAAAAAAAGAAAAGGGTTTCTGCTTATCATTGCGGAGGATGCTCACGGTACTCAGAAAAAGTATAATCAGTGGGCTAGTGATTTAAAATTACCAGTGGTTGTCGCTGGTACTAAGTTGGAAATTGGACATTCAATAGGACTTTCGCCGCGTTCAGCAGTGCTTATTTTAGATCAAGGGTTTGCGAAGGCTATTTTACTAGCAAGGAGCTGATGCTTGGAGCGTAATGTGGGAGCCGAATATGTGGGGGTGGTTAAATGAGTATTCGTG
>JARLHW010000106.1 GCA_031292075.1 Desulfosporosinus sp. | reverse complement strand
TCATTGCTGTCCCATAACTACTATTTGAACTATCATTAAACGTGTAAATTACCGAAGTAGGTGTTAAGGCTAAGAGTTGATTGACTCCATTGGTTGCGCCCGTTACAGTCGTACCCGCTCCGTAGGTCACAGTGTTGTCCGAGTTTACTGTCATAACTTTAAACGAACCACTGAGGTAAACCAAAGAGGTTGTAGATGTCAATGCCACAGCCATAGAAAAGTTTAGTCCGTTTCGCCCACCACTGACTGTCGATTGGGCCAATACCGCCGGGGTTACTGGCATTTATAGGTTTTCCTCCTTTAGTAGATTAGGCCACCGCATCTCATTCGTACCAAAGCGATGTCCAGATTGACTAATTCATTCTCGATGTTGTTCATTCGCGCGGCTGTAACCGCTGTCCCGGCCTGTGAAGGACTGTCGTTGAGGGTCAACGTCACGTTTCCGGGAACACTCCCGGTAGCAGAAAACTGTCCAGGGTTAGCCGATATTCGGTCGGCCCAAACGGTCGGAGTATATGCCAAAGGTAACACCTCCCAGTTAGTTGTACCATCCAAGTCCACATATCTCGAAGCCTTGACCACAGTAAGTGTACTCTTGGATTATTCCGTTGAGCATGTTGTAGAGGCCCAGTTCATTACCCTCCATACGGTTGGTGTCTTGGTAAGAAAAAGGCAGGTCATAAGTCCACGTTATAACTGGCGCGATCCATGCTTCCACCGGCGCTACTTCGTAGCAGTTATAAAGGGCTAAAATATTACCCTCAATCCGGTTGAGGGAATCATAAAAATCCAGATAACTTCCGTCTGAACGATTGACTATTGTCACCATGTCTACGTCATAGCCACAGATTTGCAAGAGCGCCGCGATAACGACGCAATTGCTTTCAATCCTGTTCCAGTCGGTATAATTAAAATAATTTTGTGGAGTCCAATTCGTGACTGGAGTTATCCATGCCATACCCCCTTACCCCCTTACCCCCTTAGTTGTTCGACATGGTTAGCTGGCCGATGGCGAAAGTAAGGACATTTCCAGAAACGATGGTCTGCGAGGTGTTCAGTGCTCCATAGCCGATCAAGTTACCGTTCGTTGCCGCATCAAACCAACCAAAATACGTTACTGTTCCTTGTGGGCCAGTGGCTTGAGGAAAAGCGACTGATACTGCATTGTTAGTTGAGCCGACTGTAGGTGTGGGGAAATCTGTAGCGTTGGCTGTCACAGCTACGCGAGCATATCCGTTTCCGACAGGTTCCGTAAAATTCCAGTAAGGAACCGAGCCTTTTGTCTGGCTTGGTGTGGTTGTTGAAACCGCGAGATAGACGGTGGCGAGAGCAGAGAAGGCTGTGTTGTTAAAAAGGAGTCCTATCAATCCATTATCGACGTAATAAGTGAATGGCATTTTTAAATCCTCCTTCCGATATTTAGTTAGTTACGCCAAATTAGGCCGCAAATGTTAAGGCTTTGGCCGACAATAAGTTGTGCCAGTGCATCGGTCATCGGGGTCGCGCAAGTCGAGCCACTACTTGGGATAGTGCTCGTAGAACCGACTGAACCGGATGCGTTTATGATTCGAGTTAAACCGCTATTTGACATGCTACTCATAGAAGCAATTGAACCAACTCCGAGCAAGACGTTAGTTGATCCGCTACTTGAGAAGGTGCTCGCAGAACCAATTGAACCGGATGCCTCAAGGATTACGAGGTGTCCACTACACGAATCGGCGCTCGTAGAACTAATGGAACCCGCCACGTTCACGATCAGCTTCGATCCACTACTTGTGATGCTACTTGCCGAGCTGATTGAACCTGTTGCGTTTACAACAACGGTTGTTATAACACCCAAGAGGTTACTCGTAGAACTGATAGAACCTGCCACATTCACGATCAACTTCGATCCGCTGCATGCGGTGCTACTTGTAGATCCAATGGAACCTGCTACGTTTACGATCAGCTTCGATCCGCTACATGCTGTGATACTTGTAGAGCCGATGGAACCCGAGTCCTTAACGATCAGCGCGGAGCCGCTACATGCTGTGTTACTCGTAGAGCCAATAGAACCTCCCACGTTTACGATTAGCGTGGAGCCGCTACAGGTGGTGCTACTTGTAGAACCAATTGAACCTGAAACATTAACTCTCAGGGTTAAGCTAATATCCGAAACGCCACTCGTAGAACCGATAGAACCTGAAACATTTACGATCCGCTTGGAGCCGCTACTTGTGATGTTACTCGTGGAGCCGATAGAGCCTGAAGCATTAACGATCAGCGTGGAGCCACTACAGGGGGTGCTACTCGTAGAGCCGATAGAACCTGAAACGTTAACTCTCAGGGTTAAGCCGGAATCCGAAACGCCACTTGTAGCGCCAACAGAGCCTCCCACATTTACAATCAGCGTGGAGCCACTACTGTTTTCCGCACTTATTGATCCGAATGAACCCGCCGCGTTTAAGATCAGCACTAAACCAATATCTTCTGTGTCACTTGTAGAATCGATGGAACCCGAAACATTTACTGTCAGCGTTAAGCCGCTACTCGAAACAATGCTAAATGCTTCAAGGATACCGGAGGCGTAAACTGGCCCTCCACCTTTAAGGCCAGCCCTTTCCATTCAGCGTTCCTGAAAGTGTACCGCCAAATCTAAATTCTTGACGGATAACTTTAGCTTGCTTCGTGTCTGTGGCATACTGGCTGTCCCAGTAAATGACATCACCACACTCCAAGCTGGGGTCGAGCCAGCTTTCCACTTCATACAAATACACGTTGCCGCACTCCGTCGCATACCAGTTGAGGACGTTTGCCGCCATCGCCGCAGTTGTAATAAGTGGGTTATCAATATCCACTTCATTCGTCGGTTGATTCCCTGAGATATTCAGGACGGATTGTGCAGAATTACTTGATACTGCATTGCCTGTGATTGTGATTGTCACGTTACCGGAACCACTAATTGTCAAATAGGCCGCGTCGGTGTAATAGGCAGCAGAGACAAGCGTGCCATCTGCCACTGAGGCGACACAAGTTGACGCACTGGCTGAGGTGGTATATTTAACCCACAGACTGCTCTCGCCATCCACCGGGACTGTTCCAGCGTAGATTGTGCCTGGACTATCAGCGACGGTGCTGGTATAGATGTTAAGCGTGAAGTAGTTGTAGGGGTCTTGAATCGCTACCGCAGGGTAAGTTTCCTGCATACTCAGGGTCAATTCCTCGTCGAAGGGCATCTTGTTCAGGGGTTGTTGGCTTTGGGACTGCCGAATGTGCATAACATTGTACCTGTCCACGTATAGAACACTCATCCCTGCCTGTGCAATATACATTAAAGCATCGTGGTGACTCATCGCCGAAAGCACTCCGGTTGTGCTGATGCTTTGCAACGCATCATCAATTTGATAACTGACATTCAAAGTTGCCTGAACCTGAAAATCGGCGATCACAGCCACAGCCATATCGTAAAGGGTTATTGCTTCCCCGTTGAACGTATAGGTGTAAAAGGTTGTACCATCCATGATGTCAAGCACATCGCGAGCATAAAGTGTGGAGGATAAATAGTTGGAATCATTTCGCCAGTTATACAAATAAAAAGTCCCCATAGGGACTGTTTCAATGGTTCCATTTGGAAGTATGAGGTTAAGGTACGGTTTGAGAGGTTGTTTCTTTTGTAAGTTCCCAAGATA
>JARLHW010000105.1 GCA_031292075.1 Desulfosporosinus sp. | reverse complement strand
TATACTTTGGAGGGTTTTATCCAAAACATTTGCTATGGTCAGTTGGGCCATTTCCGGATGCCCCGCCAAGTCCACCATGAGTGGCTTTAAGATAAACTGATCCAACTGATTTTTGTCAACCATCCCATCAATAGCCGCTAATAAACAGGGAATGCGTTCTTTCCCTTGGAGGAAAAACTCCCGGAACACAACATCGGTACTTTATCCAGACAAATGGTGAAGGAGATCTTATCCACGTTCTCTCCCCCTTATCGGGCTTATTTTGTCCGACAATGAATCGATTATGCAAGCAGTCACGGATTCTGATCATATTAGTAGGGGCACGATGCATCGTGCCCCTACTAATCATAGAACTAAGTATTTCATTTTATCTTCGACCGAGATACCCGGGTTTCCACGTCTGGAGAATTCTCATGTAGTAGTTTGCTTCCCTCAACGTATGATCGATTAAAAGCGGAGATAGCAACGATTTCAGCTGACAAGCCAAAATGAGCTCTGTGCCCATAGCTTTAAATTCGGCGATTGATAAGGTTGCCGCAATGTTCTCATGCATCAGTCGTCCAAAGCTAGAAGCAGGTAGGCCCTCTCCTTTCATTTTCTGTTCTAACCGCTCAAAACCTTTTGTTAATTCTTTCGCCTTACGACAGAGCGCTCTTTCAGACGGGTCTAACAAATGCCGAACAAACCTGGCATGTTCTCCCATTATCTCGTCCCAAAAAACTTCTTGTTCGAGCAGGTCGACACGTGAATCTACAAATTGATTGTTTTGCAGACGTTTCAAAACTTTAAGATAATATAGGGCTTCCTTGTAGACATGCTCAATCTGCAAAGGAAACAAATTGGTAATCAGACAACAATGGGTGACTTGATCCAACACTATAGCCTTGAACTCAGCAAAAGAGGTTATTAGAAGCATCGCTTTCTGATTTAAGGCACAAACATACGGTTCAATCTCCGCTGGAAGCGTCCCTGAATCTGGGTTTAGCCTCAATTCCTCTGCCGTTAATGCCATATCAATGGGTATTCCCGTCAGCTCCTGAGTCTTTTGCTCAGCCCGTAGTGTTTTGTCTGTTAACAACTCCTCGGACTGTAGTACTTCCCCAGAGGTGGTACAGTCGCTCAGCCTGATGGCTTCCTTAAGTATCTCATCATATTGGCACTTAAATTGTGCCGCTTGCTGGAGATAAGTAACGTCTTTAGGTAGAAATCCAGCTTGCATAAAAATAGCGTGTTCTCTCATAATCCGGGCAAAAAACAAGTGTAGATCTAAGGACTCACGTACGAAATTTCCAATCATCGGTACACTACCCGTAGCCAACACCCCTTTCTGTTTTTTCTCATCTTATTCTCACAGAATCGAGATGTTTACAAATAGGAAAAAAGAGCAGGTACTGTAACCCTGCTCTTTCAAATCGATATTAACATGACTTTATTAGTCCCACTTTTGGTCAGCAAGCCGTTTGTAGGAATCATAGCGGACCTTGGCATATTTTTCAGCGCCCACAAAGAGTTCCTCCGCACTTTCAGGGAAAGTATTTAATAAGGAAGAGTAACGGACTTCACCCATGATAAACTCACGGAAGGACGTAGTCGGCTCCTTAGAATCGAGGCTAAATGGATTTTTGCCTTGGTCCATCAACTCCGGGTTGAAGCGATAAAGGTGCCAGTAGCCGGAATCAACCGCTTTCTTGGCCTCTTGGACACTCTTTGTCATACTCGCCTTGAGACCATGGTTAATACAGGGAGCATAAGCAATAATCAAAGAAGGTCCTTTATAAGCTTCTGCTTCTTGAATAACTTTGAGAGTTTGAGCCATATCCGCACCCAAGGCAATTTGCGCTACATAGACATAGCCATAACTCATAGCTATAACGCCAAGGTCTTTCTTGCGAATCTTCTTACCAGCTGCTGCAAATTTGGCTACGGCAGCGCAGGGCGTCGATTTAGAGGATTGTCCACCTGTGTTGGAATAAACCTCAGTATCGACAACAAGGACGTTTACATCGTCTCCAGAAGCCAAAACGTGGTCTAATCCTCCAAATCCGATATCATAAGCCCAACCGTCTCCTCCGATGATCCACTGAGATTTTTTAATGAGATAGTCTTTCTTAGTAGAGATTTCGGCAAGGACTTGATCATCCCCAGCATATCTTTCAAGACCAGCGAGTATCTTAACGGTCGCAGCTTTGGAGGCTTCAGCGTCATCGGAACCCTCAAGCCACTCTTGGAAAGCTTCTTTCAGTTCAGCGCTAATTTCAAGCGCCAGAGCTTGCTTCATCAGATCTGCTAGTTTTTCACGCAGTTGGCCAACGCCCACGGACATTCCATAGCCGAACTCAGCGTTGTCTTCGAACAAGGAGTTGGCCCAAGCCGGCCCTTTACCTTCTTCGTTGGTTGTATAGGGAACCGCAGGAGCACTGCCAGCCCAGATAGAGGTACAGCCGGTAGCATTGGCAATCATCATGCGGTCGCCATAAAGTTGGGTAATCAGTTTGATATAGGCAGTCTCACCACACCCTGGACATGCTCCATTGAACTCAAGTAAAGGTTGGGCAAACTGGCTGGCTTTAACCGTAGTCAGATTAAAAAGCTTGCTCTTATTTGTAAGATTAACTGCATATTCCCAATTCCCAGCTTGTCGTTCTATTTGTTCAGTGGCCGGCTCCATGATGAGCGCCTTCCCTTTGGCAGGACAAACTTCCGCACAGTTGCCACAACCTGTACAATCCAACGGACTGACCTGAACCCGGAATTGCAGACCAGCGGCCTCTTTACCATTCGCTTTTTTGGCTGTAAACGTTGCCGGAGCGTTTTTAACTTCTTCCTCATTCATTAAAAACGGTCGAATCGCTGCGTGCGGGCAAACATAAGAACATTGGTTACACTGGATACATTTTTCGACCTGCCACTCTGGTACGCTGACCGCGATGCCGCGTTTTTCGAAAGCGGCAGTTCCTAGCGGTACAGTTCCATCTTCCCGGCCTAAAAAAGTGCTGACTGGAAGGTTGTCCCCTTCCATAGCATTGACTGGGCGAAGAATATTCGTTACATAAGCAGGTTCTTCAAGCGCTGCTACAGCTTGTGCTCGGGTCTTGTCCCCATTGGCCCAAGACGCAGGTACTTCAACTTTAACAAAGGAAGACACGCCCTGATCAATCGCCGCAACGTTCATATCCACAATGTTTTGGCCTTTTTTACCATAAGACTTTACTACAGATGCTTTTAAATAGTCGATAGCCTCTTCGACAGGAATCACGTTAGCGAGCTTGAAGAAGGCTGCTTGCATGATCATGTTCGTGCGGGAACGGAGTCCAATTTTGCCAGCGATAGCTACCGCATCAATAATGTAGAAGTTGACCTTGTTTTTCGCCATAAATTGCTTCATCGCGGTCGGAAGTTTTTCATCCAATTCTTCAGCTGTCCACTGGCAGTTCAAGACAAAAATGCCGTTCCTTTTTAAACCTTTTAAGAGATCATATTTGTAGACATAAGTTTGGTTAGAACAGGCGATGTAATTTGTGCCCGTAACATAATAAGGAGATTTAATTTCTTGCTTGCCAAAGCGGAGGTGGGAGATCGTAATTCCGCCAGACTTCTTACTGTCGTATTGGAAATAAGCCTGTACATAGAGCTTGGTATGATCCCCAATAATCTTGATCGCTTGTTTATTGGCACCGACAGTACCATCGGAACCGAGGCCCCAGAATTTGCAGGAAATAGTCCCTTCCGGTGCTGTGTCAATAATTTCGTCTTCAACTAACGATGTATGGGTTACATCATCCACGATGCCAAGGGTAAAGCCATTTTTCGGGCTTTCAGACTTGAGATTTTTGTAGACAGCCAGTACTTGAGAAGGGGTCGTGTCTTTAGATCCTAAACCATAACGGCCACCGACAATCACCGGTTTAATATCTCTCGTGTAGAAAATTTCTTTAATATCCAGATAAAGTGGTTCACCCAAAGAGCCCGATTCCTTGGTACGATCAAGAACCGCAATTTTCTTAACGGTTTGTGGCAAGACTTTAAAGAAATAATCGCTGGAGAAGGGACGAAACAGATGAACTTTAACAACCCCAACCTTTTCCCCTTTGGCTAATAGGTAATCAATGGTTTCCTCAATTGTGTCACAAATCGAACCCATAGCCACGATGACGTATTCCGCATCGTCTGCGCCATAATATTGGAACGGGTGATATTCACGACCGGTGAGTTGCTTATATTCTTGCATATAATGTTCGACTATGTCAGGGATTGCAGCATAGAAAGAATTGGAAGCTTCACGACCTTGGAAGTAAATATCAGGGTTTTGAGCTGTTCCACGCAGAACCGGACGTTCCGGATTTAAAGAACGGTTTCGGAAGGCTTGAACCGCCTCCCTATCTAATAGTTGTGCAACCTCCTCATATTCCGGCACCTCTATTTTTTGGATTTCATGAGAAGTGCGGAAACCGTCAAAAAAATGAAGGAAGGGTACTCGAGCTTTGATCGTTGCTAAGTGGGCAATAAAGCCAAGGTCCAAGGCCTCTTGTACACTATTTGATGAAAGCTCCGCGAAACCTGTAGCGCGCACGGACATAACATCCTGATGATCACCAAAAATCGAAAGTGCATGAGTTGCCAAGGCGCGGGCGCTCACATGGAATACACAGGGCAGAAGTTCACCCGCAATTTTATACATATTAGGGATCATTAATAATAACCCTTGTGACGCTGTGTAAGTGGTAGTTAAAGCTCCCGCCTGAAGTGAACCGTGTAGCGCACCGGCCGCACCTCCCTCGGATTGCATCTCCACGACCTTCACAGTTTGTCCAAATACGTTTTTCCTGCCATGAGCAGCCCATTCATCAACCAATTCAGCCATCGTCGAAGAAGGAGTAATAGGGAAGATGGCGGCGACTTCCGTAAACGCGTACGACGCGTGAGCAGCTGCTTCGTTACCATCCATAGTCTTCATTATTGCCATTATTTGGTACCCTCCTAAATTATATGCTTACTTTAACTTCGAAACTTAGCGGACAAGATTCTCGATTTGTTTAGGATAAATGCAAGGTCAGACCACCTGACCTTTATCTTAATATAGCATAACATTCACATATCTACAAAATATTTATTTCACAAGCCTACGGTCACTCAAAACCATCCCCTCTACCTCACCATTCTGCTTCAGTATTGTTGAATTCATCCTGACAAGCGCCTGAAATCATGGTACAATGTGTATGTTAAAGTTAAATTTTGGGAGTTGTTTCTATGAGCGAGTTTCTCTCAACACCATTGGCCGAAAAGAAATACACGTATGCTGACTATCTGAAATTCCCAAGTGGAGAACGATGGGAAATTATTGATGGTATACCATACATGCAATCAGCTCCAACCTGGCAACATCAGGCAGTTAGCGTTGAATTAACCTCACAGTTTAACGCTTACCTTAAAGGAAAACCATGTAGAGTATTCGCTGCACCCTTTGACCTTTGCATCCCAGAACTTGATGAAAGCGATGAGAACATTTCAAATATTATCTCTCAACCCGATATTGTTGTAGTTTGCGAAGAAAGCAAGCTTAGAAAAACAGGTTATTTCGGAATACCCCCACTCATAATTGAGATATCCTCACCATCAACAGCAAGAAACGATAAGCTTTTTAAATTTAATAAATTTGAAAAGGCTGGAGTAAAAGAATATTGGATTGTAGAGCCCGATACAAAACTCTTAAGTGTCTTCACGCTACAGGAAAGCAACAGATATGGAAGGCCTGAAATTTATACTGAGCTAGATAATGTAGTAGTGTCTATTTTCCCAGACCTAGTAATCGAATTAATCACAGTGTTTGATTTTTAAAGTGCAGACAAGTAAAGGGGCACCCCAAAAACTTATACTTTCTGATAGTACAAAAAATAACAGCCCGACTCAAGAGAAGGAAGGGGCTGTTATTTTTATGTAACTAACGATTTCATCTTCTTCAATTTATTTATTACCTAAAATCCCGCGTTTTTTTATACCTACAAGGAGAAACACTGTAAATACGGGAAAAAATAAGTGACTATTCAGATCCTTGGGGAATTCTGAACGGGGAACCACAGATTACACAGATTACACAGATTAAGAACGATTAGATAGAAACACACAGACAAAGGATAAAGGGGATGGAGAATGTGGAACGGGATTCACAGACCTATGCCATTATTGGTGCAGCAAAGGAGGTACACCGGACACTTGGACCAGGGTTTCTCGAAGCGGTTTATCAGGCGGCCAAAATGTATTTATTTTGTGTTAATCTGTGTAATCTGTGGTTGATTAACTGAGTACCTGAATAGTCACCTTAAAATAATGAAAAAGAGGTTTTAGAATGAGCAATGAAAACGCCTTAAAAGAACTTGACAGGGCAATGGGATACATTATGAGCAAAGAGCTCAAGGATGAAGATAAGGGAAGAATCGTTGCAGACGCAATCGAGAACTACAACATGTACATCAATCCCGGCTGGCTAAAATACCGAAAATCTATTTCGACTAACGCGGCCTTTGTCGAGTGGATGGATAATGACTCGTATTTTTATGACGTCTACGGTGAGGAGTTCATTGATTGCTTGGGAGGGTTTGGCATCTATATGTGCGGCCACAGAAATCCGGAAATTTTAAAGGCGGTTGAGGCTCAGCTTCACCGTCAAGCGCTGCACAGCCAAGAGTTGCTGGACCCGTTGCGCGGCTACCTGGCCAAAGCGATGGCCGAAATTACTCCTGGTGACCTGCAATACTGCTTTTTCACCAACGGTGGTGCCGAAGCGGTTGAGATGGCCCTAAAACTTGCCCGTATCGCAACAGGTGGTCGGTGGTACGTCTCGACCATCGGAGGCTTCCACGGCAAATCGATGGGAGCGCTCTCCATGGGGGGGAAGGGTACTTACCGCACTCCCTATCTTCCCATCGTGCAGCAGGTGCAGCATGTGGAATATGGAGTGGCAGAGGATGTCCGCAAAGCCATTAAAAACTTAACCACCGTCGGGGAGAAGGTAGCAGCCGTCATCCTCGAACCGATCCAAGGCGAAGCCGGTGTCATCATCCCCCCTGAGGGCTATCTTAAGGAGGTTCGCGAGATTTGCGATGAATACGGTGTCTGTCTTATCTTTGACGAGATTCAGACTGGCATGGGCCGGACCGGTGCTATGTTCCGCTGCGAGGCAGAAGGGGTAACCCCAGATATCATGACCTATGGTAAGGCGTTCGGAGGAGGTATCATGCCGATCACGGGTATCATAGCTCGTCCTCACCTGTGGACAGAGGAGCTCCAGGATAATCCCTGGATACTTGGTTCCCCAACGTTTGGCGGCAATCCGCTCGCCTGCTCAGCAGCCATCGCCACCATTAATTTCATGCTCAAACATGACATTCCGCAGCAGGCCAAGGACAAGGGTGACTATCTGATCCGCAAGCTTAGGGAGGTCCAGGCCAAGTATCCACGCGTTATCAGCGAAATTCGCGGCCTTGGCCTGATGATCGGCGTCGAGTTCCCCAAATCGGAGATTGGTTACATCGTGGCCAAAGGCATGTTCGCGCGGCGCGTCATGACGGCCGGCACCCTCAACAACTCTAAGGTAATCCGTTTCGAGCCTGCAGCGACCACGACTTATGAGGATTTCGACATTGTCGCCGAACGGTTTGAACAGGCAGTCGCCGACGCCGAGAAGCAGATCGACTCGTAAGTAATACAGATTAATAGAGAGCAGGCTTTTTATAAATCTACACCCTTGGGAAGTCACATGATTTCCCAAGGGTGTTTTGCTGAGCCACCGGATCCTGTTTTTAGCCCTCTAGCCGACGTTTCTTACAGCGAACTAAAAAGGCCCTAACCTTCTGAGATTCCCGCTTAACGTTAATAATATTTTCAGGTTGAGCTTTTAGAAGTGCATTTGTCCACCAAGTAAACAATTGACTGATAGCTAATTCCGCTATGAAGAGATAGTCCAATTTCACAGGTGCGACTGTTTGAGTACCCTGCTTGGCAGTCTTTAGGCAGACTTTCCTTGAGGGTTTCTAAAGCAGAACGGTTTAATTCGGGAAATGTAAATCCACGGTCTCCTGCAAAACCACAACAATGGACATCTTTAGGCATAACAACAGTTTCAGCACAGGCGTGAGCTACAGCGTAAAACTTCTCTTTTAAATTCATTTTAACTGAGCTGCAGGTCACATGGACAGCGACCGTTGTCTTGAGTTGGTGGAAAGTGAGGCGATTTAGTAAAAAGTCATGAATGAATTCGACGGGTTCATAGAGCTTTAAGGAATGCATCACCCGCTTCATCCGATAGAGACAGGGGCTTGTATCACACAAAATTGGGTATTTACCTCCTTCACTGGCAGCAAACAAAATTTTCTCAAGTTCAGCGCTCTTTTTATCGGCTGTCTCGAAAAAGCCTTTGCTTTCCCAAGGCATACCGCAGCAAAGTCCATTCATCGTTGGCGGCAGGATCACTTCGCAGCCTGCCTTGGCCAAGACCGAAAGCATAACCTCACTGACAGCTCTCTGATCAAGATCGTTTTTGGCGGCTCCCATCGAACGGGTAATACAGCTTGGGAAATAGACGACTTTTAGGGGTGTTGAACCAGCGAGAGTAGAGGACATTTTAACCTTGAGCTTTTCTTGCTTAAGAGCGGGAACACTTCCGCCTTTTGGCATCCATGGATTCCAGAGAGGAACAGCGTCCCGGGAGATTTTCCTAGCCCTCAGTGTGAGGCGTTCCATCAGGGGCGTACCTAGAACAGCGTGTACTCCATTGACCGCTCCCAAGCCAAAGCGCAAAATCCCCGTTACCCCGGACATATGAGTGGCTATACTTTCGGCAATCCAGCGGGTCGTTGGCGTAACCGATTCAGAACGTAGGTATTTAATATAATCACCCGTGTTTAAGCCTAAAGGACAGGTGGTAGCGCATAATCCATCAACGGCACACGTCTGGTTGCCAGGATAATCGAAGTCTTTTTCCAGACGGGCCAAGCGTTCAGGATCTTCCCTCGTCCGTCGCAATTCTTGTATTTCTCGTTGAATCACAATCCGCTGCCGCGGTGTCAACGTGAGATTTTTTGAGGTACAAATACTTTGACAGAAACCGCAGTTCGTGCAAGTATCAACGGTTTTATGAGCTTGAGGCATATTCTTGAGATTTTCTAAATACACATGAGAATTATTGTTGATGATGACGCCTGGGTTCAGGAGATTGTCTGGATCGAAAGTGGTCTTAAGACGTTTCATTAAAACATAGGCTTTTTTTCCCCATTCCAGTTCAACGAAGGGAGCCATATTGCGTCCTGTTCCGTGCTCTGCTTTTAAGGACCCGCCAAAGCGTGTTACGACGAGCTCAGTGACATCCAGCGTCAAACGTTCGTAACGCTGTAAATTATCAGGTTGGCTAAAATCTTGGGTAAAAATAAAATGAAGATTACCATCAAGGGCATGACCATAAATGATGGCATCCGGATAAGCGTATTTGTCCAGGAGTTCTCTAAGCGCTATTGTTGCTTCGGCTAAGCGCTCCTTAGGAAAAGCCACGTCCTCAATGACCACTCCCGTTCCCAGAACTCGAATTGCTCCAACCGCCGGAAAAATTCCTTTGCGAATGTTCCAGAGATTCTCGTACTCCGACTTGACTGCGGTAAATTTCAGAGGAAGTACAGTCGGAATGTCTCTAAGAAGCTCCTCCACTTGCATAATTCTTTGTTCTAATGCTTGGGGATCGACACCTCGGATCTCAACAAGCAGCGCGGTGGCGGTGGGGGAAAGGGTTTTTAAATACTCAGGCATACCAGGTTTTTCTTCCATAGTTTTCAATGAGATTCTGTCCATTAACTCAGCGGCAGAGACAGTTTCCCTATCTAATTTTTGAACGGCTAAGCAAGCCTGCTCCATATCTGGATAAATAATCAACGCTGAAGCCTTATGCGCATGCTCGATCACCGTATGATAGGTAATCTCTGAGATGAAACCTAAGGTTCCCTCAGACCCAATCATAAGGTGCTTAATAATATTAATGGGGTCTTCAAAATCGACAAAAGCATTGACACTATAGCCAGTTGTATTTTTGATCTTATATTTATGGCGGATCATAGCCGCCAATTCTGGATCAGTCACGATCTCATCTCGGATATTTTTAATCTCCTGAATCCATCCTGCATGAGAGTTGACAAACTCCGAGCAAGACGAAGGATTTCCTGTATCCAGTAACGTTCCATCACCAAAGATGATCTTCATTTCGGCAACAGTTTGGTAACTGTTATCGGCGGTTCCGCAACACATCCCACTCGCATTGTTGGCGGCGATTCCCCCGATCATAGCGTGATCGATAGAGGCTGGATCTGGCCCGATTTTTCGAGCATACCCCGTCAAAAAACGATTTGCTTCAGCCCCGATAAGACCTGGTTCCAAGGCGATCTTTTCACCGTTATCTAGAATCGAGTAATTTCGCCAAGCTCCTTGTAAAACTACTAGGACAGAGTCTGTTACTGCTTGTCCGGAAAGGCTAGTTCCCGCCGTTCGAAACGTTACAGGAACGTTGTATTCTTGGGAAGCTTTTAAAACCTGAATTATCTCATCAGCAGTACGGGCCTTTAGGACAATTTTGGGAATCAAGCGATAAAAGCTTGCATCAATCCCATACGCTAAGGTGTGCAAAGGATCACAAAAGAGACGGTCGCTCGGGATAATGTGACCCACTCGTTCCCAAAAGGCTTGAAACGATTTTGGTAGTTTCGCTAGGTCTTTAATAAGAACTTGATTCATCCAAAAACTCCCTTTCTAATCCTCAAAATAATTTACTTAAATTAGAGTTATTATACTTATAATATACTAGATTCGACAAATAGTCTGTAAAAACTTAAATATAGAGCTAACACCGAGTGTCAAAGGGTGGTGACAAGGGGACGGTTCTCTTGCTTGCGCCTTATTCGTTATGTTAAACTGACACTAAAAATAGAATGAGTGATGTGAAAATCTGCCCCACAGCTTCGCGAGATGGAGGAATAGAAGGAGAAACACAGCGGCAGATGAGTGGCTCGATGAGGGAAGGACTGAAAATCTTGAAAGAAGTAACAGCTGCAATTATTATCAAGGAGAACAGAATCCTGATCGCCGAACGGGCACTCGGTGAGAATTTAGCCGGCAAATGGGAGTTTCCCGGTGGTAAAATTGAACTTGGTGAGACTCCTCAGGAGTGCTTGAAACGAGAAATTCGAGAAGAGCTGGAGGTGGATATCGACGTCTTGGATCTTTTTGGGGAAAGTATCTATGGGTATCAGAGCGGAACCATTAAGTTGATAGCTTTCCGGTGCCAGTGGATTTCAGGTGACTTTAAGTTGAACGTGCACAGTCGCATCGAATGGGTTACTCGCCAGGAGTTGGATTTATATGACTTTGCCCCTGCAGATATTCCACTCGTCGACAGGTTGAAAGCATGCAACCAAATCCTACAAACTTAGAAGTGGGTACAAGAAAAGAACTTGAAAAGTCAGATAGTTCTATACAACTCTATATTAACCGAAAGGCGGATACCACTTAGTGGTTCCGCCTTATTTGTTGACGCTAAATTAAAAAGTTCGAAAGCTGACGATAAACAGGACATGTCATTCCTGGATATTAAATAGAGAGATTTATTATGGACATACTACAAAAGTTAGACCGCAATACTTTAGGAAGGACCGCGTTGGTTTTCATGGCATTCAATATGGTGATAAAGTTTTTTAAAAGACAATTTAAATAGAAGAGATAAGCTCTTACTAGGGTCAAGATACATAAACTATTGTTACATTTATAGAGGTTAGTTGGGAGTTGTTTCATTAATGATAATTAATATTCAAAGAGTTCTTATAGTAAGCTTGATAATGGCTTTGCCCATGCTGATATCCTGTGGCAATGTAACCAAACAGGTAGTACCACCAGTCATCAATAATAAGGGAAAGGTTACCTTAGAATGTGTTGTTCCCTTTGATAATGTGAAACAAAATGAAGCCTTTAAAAATTTCGAAACTGATATGAAATCTATATTTCCTAATTATGATATACATTTGATCTTTATCAAAGGAGATGCAAAGGCATATCATACAAAAATCAAAGTCTTGATGAGTTCAGATACCCCTCCAGATATATTCTATTCAGGGGACGGAAACTTCACAGCCGAATTATACGACTCAAAAAGAATCCAGCCTTTAGAAAAAAATTTAAATGATCTTGATTATTGGAATATGGTTATTCCAACTGCTAAGCTAATTGAGGATAGTGAGCACATCTATGCGGTACCTATGGATGAAGTCAATTATAACGTTATGCTCATAAATACTAAAATGTTTACTGAAAACAATGTTAAAATTCCCAAAGCTTTTGAAGAACTTAAAAGTGCTGTAAAACAGTTTAAAGAAAGGAATATAATTCCCATAGCCCTTGGTGGCAAAGATGGGAAGTCTGTATATAACATGATCGAGGGCTTTGCCTGTACTTTAGACAATAAAATAACCAGTAAAATAATACGAAAAGAAGATGCATTTTCCGGAATAATATTTGGAAAAGCCACAACAGCGGTAACGCAGCTTATTAATTTAGGTGCATTTCAGGAAAAAACTGATACTTTTTCTAATGAAGAAGCGGGAAATCTATTTTATTCTTCTAAAGCGGCTATTTATTGTACCTCTTCTGCTAAGTTTAAGCTGGCAAACAATAAAATCAATGGGAAAGTCGCAGTATTATATTATCCTGACCTGGGCGAAACTGATGGACTAATACCAGGGAATATTGTCTCGGGTGGAATTAAGAGAGACTGTGGCCTATTAATTTCATCGGCAACAAAGTATCCCACAGAAGCTGCAAAACTTGCCGTAGAAATGTCTAAGTATTACAACAAGTATCTATATGAAAAGCAAGGCGAGGGTGCAATCATCTACAATTTGGCGAATATGGGGTGGACACCAAGTACAGTTCCAGACCCAGGAATAAGTGACTTAATGATGCATGTGAGGCAAGAAGGCAATGTCAATACAGGCCTTTTTGAAGAAAATATATCATCAGATAAGAAGAAATCTATTGAAGAAGCTTCCACAGCATTTATGACAGGCCTTTTGTCTGTCAGTGATTATTTGGAGGAAATGGATATCAGCATAAAATTAAAATAATATTTTGGGGATGGATATCATGGAAGCCGCACAAACAAAAGTAAGAAGAGTGCTGAAAAAAAAGTATAAAGTGCTGATAGGATTAATTATTTTGATTATCATTAATATAGCTGGATTATACACAGGAAACATATATTACCAGAAAGTGTGCAGAATAAATATCAATCCTGAAACTACAGGACTTAACTATTATAAATCCAGCTTCAATTATAAGAGATTTATACAATTAGAATCCTATAATGTGTCGATTAAATCAAGCTTTGGTTATAAGCTGGCAGGAACCTATATATTTAATCCCCAACCTACTAACAATACCGTAATTTTAGTGCACGGCATAGGCTGTGACCGATGGGAAGCTATGAAATATTCAGATATGTATCTTGATATGGGTTTTAATGTACTAGCCTATGACTCAAGAGATACAGGTAGCAGCGGAGGAAAGGACATAACTCTGGGCTTTTTTGAAAAGACAGACCTTGATAACATAGTTAAATGGGTTAAATGGGTTAATCCAAAGGGAATTATAGGAGTACATGGAGAATCTTTAGGGGCCGTTACTGCACTGCTTCAAGCAAAATTAGATCAAAGTAAAAAGGACGTAAATTTTTATGTGGCAGATTGCCCCTATTCCGATTTATGGGAATTGTTAAACCTTAAACTTTCAAATGACTTTAGACCAAATTTTCAACCTGCCGCAGCATTCATCTTATTCTATGCAAATATTGTTGCACTGGAAAAATCACACTTTTCACTGTATGCAGTATCCCCAATCACAGTAATTAGTGATATTGAAACCCCTATAATGTTTATCCATGGCAGTAATGATACCTTTATACCTGCTTCTATGTCCTTAGAATTATACCTGAGAAAGAAAGGCCCAAAGGGGATATATATATCCCCTGGCGCAGAACATGCTATGTCTTATATTACGAATAAGGAAGAATACACTGCTAAAGTTAAGCAATTTCTTACCGAGAATAAGATACTCAAGAATTGAAGTAGAGAGTCTGAAGGCCTTTGAAGGAATGAATGATATTCAAGCTAGTAAAGTGTTAGAGTATGGAAAAAAGTAGGCGCCAATACGACACCTACTCCTAAAGAGTTGTCAGACTCTTACAATCACGCTGAAAATGTTTCTATTTTGAAAGTAGCTCTCCGGCAGTAAATGCCTGTTCTAATAATTTATCTGCTAGCTTGAAATTAGGGGAACCGGTATTGCAACAAAGCAAGCTATCGGTAAGCTCCCAACCGAACATCGAGAAGGTGCCGTTGACAAACTGGATCGTAGCTTGAAACGCATCTTTGTTCTCATTTCCTTGTGAGAAGATCGTAACTGCTTTTTTGCCTGGATAACGGGGTTTGAATGGAAATGAAGTGCCTTCGAACATAGGAAACATTCTATCAAGCCACAGCTTGGATTGTCCTGAAATTTGCAAGAAATAAATAGGTGTACCAAAAATAATGCCGTCAGCATTTTTAATGTCTTCATACATCGGTTGAAGATAATCTTTTGTAGAGCAGCCCTCATGATTTCTACAATAAAAACAGCCTTGGCATCCTTTAATGCCATCGTCATTAAGGTCATAGATTTTTACTTCAGCACCTTTTGACTGGGCTCCTTTAATTACTTCCTCAATTAGTTGAGAGGTATAGCCGTTTTTTCTTGGACTACCAACAAATGCAATAATTTTACTCATGTAGTGACCCTTCCTTTCAAGATATTCTTACAATTATATTATAGCAAGATAATAAGATATGTAGGAATATCAGGCAACATTTTTATTTAGCATGCCACTCTAATAATGCTTTAGATACTTCCCGTTTATGCTGATAACCATATCTTCGTTAAAATTTACATACTTGATAAGTTTTTTAACAGATTTCCAATTTTCCTTTGAGAACCTAACTGCTTCTTGTTCACACTTATTAAGAAATTCAACAGCTTGATGCTCTGGCATAAGATGCTTGAAGTATCTTTCATGCTCAGCATAGTTTAACTGTATCTGATACAGATGATAGCACTCGTGCAAAGTAGTTCTAACTACTTTATGCAAAAATAAATTATCTCTGAACTTTGGAAATCTAGCGGCTTCTTGCCACATATTCACTACAAAGATAGCGATACTCAGATCATCAAAATCAGTATACCCTCGAGTGGAACTTCCGGCATGTTGGGTACTATAGGCGATATTGCTTATCTGAATCCTCAACTTATTTTGGCAATAAATTCTAGTTCTATCAATAATGAATAGAGCTTCTTTCAATAAAAGCCTAGGTATGCTTTTTAATTTAACACGCTTCCAACTATTTATTATAATTTCATCCCATATTGTTGGTAGCTGAATCTCATTCATAGAGGATTTAAATACACCTCCAATTGGCCTTCACGAGAACTACTCCGTCTTTTATTATAAGGCTTTTGTAATCTAAAATACAGTACTGTAAGCTTGTCATCTCCGTATTCCTATGTTTATCACTATGTAGGCGGCGACGCTTAAACGTTACTCTTTGGCTTTGTGCCCAAACGTAACCATCTACGCATCCGAAAATAACCTAAGATTAGTACTATCAGAAGAATTGATAAGCTGTAAAAAATGATCATCCCATAAGAATTATGGACAAGGGGTAAATTCTTGAAATTCATCCCAAAGAAACTAGTCATTAAATTAATGGGTAATAAAGTCGTTGCTATAATCGTCAATAATTTCATAATATCATTAGTGCTGTTCTGAATTGCTGTTTGGTAAGCATCGCGGAGATTCTCCACTTGATCGTGATTGTTTTGGATATTGTCAATTATTTGTGATGTCTTTAAGCGGAGATCTTTTTCCAGTTTATTGGCTGAACTACTCAGATCGGACATATGCTCAAAGACTGACTGAAGAAGGTTAATGGACTTTCTGATATTCATGATTGATTGGTGGTAGTCCAGGATGTTAGTTTGATGATTCGCCTTAGGGCTTAGCAAAATATCCTTCTCCAGAAGAAATAAATCATTTTCAAATCTATCGAATACTTGCTGATAATTATCTAGGATATGCAAACTTAGAAGATAGACCAAGTCGATCGGATTTTCTAAGATACCTCGTTTAGCCCAGCGTTCTATTAAAGACATCAGGATTTTGTTATTATTGATTAAAATAAAGCTGTTAGTTAAGAGAAAAATATGGATTCCGCTCTCCTTTCCGAGCTCATCAATGTCTGAAAAAGTTACGAAATGCATTTTGGGCGCAAGATGTGCTAGATGGGGAATGATCTTTTTACTTTTCTTTACTGCAGAATGGTAATCTTCATCCCATAGTTTAAAATCGACGTTCTCCTCGGATTCAGACGCAAGTAGCCCTGGTAACAGGTTCCATTCATCAATCGTCAAAATTATTAGCGAAAACCCAGTTTTGGCCTTCGAAACTTGCTTTGATTGTTCTGTAATCTCATAGAGGTGGATAAAATATCTTTCCACAGGATTAGCTCCCATCCTTACTCGATCTAGTTCTTTTTCTTCTCCTTTCCGTATTGTGGCAAGGATGAACTGATTCCATACTCCAAGAACGAGAAAGCAGCAGTGAATTGGTATGTGCTAAGAAGATCTAGCACAAGTTGAGCACGATACTCGAACACGTGTAAAAGAAGAAAAACCCACTAAATGATGAATAAACATCAGCTAGCGGGTTCAACATGTCATGTCTAAACGGCTCGATCAAGACACAGTAACGAATAATTAGTCTGTAAAAGTGGGTACCTCTTAACTTAGGTTAACTCATGAATGAACAATCCACTTCTAAGCTTGGGTTCAAACCAAGTAGATTTAGGTGGCATTAATCTATCAGCATCGGATACCTCGAACAACTCATTGATCGAAGTCGGATACATTGAAAAAGCAATCTTCATATCAGAATTAACTCTTTTTTCGAGTTCTTTAAGCCCTCGTATGCCACCGACAAAGTCAATTCTTTTATCCGTTCTTATGTCCTTAATATTTAGAACCGAAGTTAAAATATGATTCTGCAGTAACGAAACATCGAGCCCCTCAACAGGATCTTCGGAACGGAGCTCATCCTTAACGGTTAACTTATACCATAGTCCTTCTAAATACATGCCAAAGGTTGCCTTTTCTACTGGCTGATAAGGTTCTGTGCCCATTTCTTCCACAAGACATGCTTTAGCTACTTCACTTAAAAATTCTTCTTGATTCAAATCATTTAAATCTTTTACCACACGGTTGTAATCTAAAATCATTAATTGGTCATGTGGAAAAAGCACAGAAAGGAAGAAGTTGAACTCCTCATCTCCAGTGTATCCCGGATTTGCAGTTCTTCGTTTTAAGCCAACCTTTACTGCTGAAGCGGTTCTATGATGTCCATCTGCAATATAGATGCTTTCCAAATTTTTAAATTCTGTCGATATGATTTCTATGTCGCTGGCCTGATCTAGTTTCCACACGGCATGTCTCACTCCATCAGGAGCTACAAAATCGTATAATGGAGTTGTCTTCTTGATCCCAGATACCACGTCATTGATGGTTTTTCGAGAACGATAGGCTAAAAATATCGGTCCGGTTTGAGCATCACATACATCGACATGAGTTGTTCGATCGATCTCTTTGTCCTCTCTGGTTTTCTCATGCTTTTTGATGACATTATTTAGGTAATCGTCGATCGCTGCACAGCCCACTAAGCCTGTCTGGGAACGGCCGTTCATAATCAGTTCATAGATATAGTAACAGTTGTTAACTTCTTTAATTAATAGGCCTTCATTGATCATATCCTGGAGGATATCTCTTGCCTTCTCATAGACCTTAGCATCATAAGGGCTGAAGTCCTTAGCAAATTGTGTCTCAGCTCTATCAACTTTTAAAAACGATAGAGGTTCCTTTAATACTTCTTCTAAAGCTTCTTCACGATTATACACATCATAGGGGAGTGCAGCCACTCTACTTGCAACGTCTTCTCTAGGTCTCAACGCTTTAAAAGGTTTAATAGTAGCCAAAAATTCCTTCCTCCAAGCATTTAGTTATTTTTCGAAAGCGTACCGCCCGTGAAATCCGTAAACCTCAAAGGCGGTCAATCTCTTATTATTTAATAATCCTAACCTTTAGTACCCCGTCAATTTCTCGAAGTTTCTTAGCTATTTCTGGGGTAGAAGGGGTGTCAAGGTCGAGTATAGTATAGGCATACTGACCTTTACTTTTATTAATCATGTCAGGAATATTAATATTTTCTTTAGCAAACGTTACTGTAAATTGGCTGAGCATATTGGGAATATTTCGATGATTAATGGCAATACGTTCAGCATGAGTACAGATACCCATCTCACAGTCTGGGTAGTTCACAGAGTGTTTTATATTCCCATTTTCAAGGTAATCCATTATTTGCCGAACGGCCATAACGGCACAGTTATCTTCTGATTCACTCGTAGACGCACCTAAGTGCGGAATAGCCAGGACTTGCTCAATAGCGGTTATCTTTGGATTGGGGAAATCTGTGACATATTTACCAACTTTTCCGGACTTCAGAGCTTCAATCATATCATCTTCATTCACTAAAGTATCTCTTGAAAAGTTTAATATATTAACTCCATCCTTCATGATCTCAAAGGTTTGAGCATTGAACATCCCTTTGGTTTGTTCGGTTGAAGGTACATGAACCGTAATAAAATCACATTCTCTAAAAATCTCATCGACCGATTTGCTATGCTTAATATATTTTGAAAGCTTCCAGGCAGTATCAACGGAAATAAATGGATCATATCCGTAGACTTCCATCTCTAGTTTATTAGCAGCATTAGCAACCAAAACTCCAACAGCCCCGAGTCCGATGACTCCAAGTTTTTTCCCCATTATTTCTGTCCCAACAAACTTAGATTTCTTTTTCTCAACAAGTTTGGCCAGCTCTGGCTCTTCCTTCACAGAACTTACCCAGTTAATACCATCTACTAGGTTGCGAGAAATCATAATTAAGGCAGCCATAACAATTTCTTTAACGCCATTCGCATTTGCCCCCGGAGTATTAAAGACTACAATGCCACTTTCAGCACATTTATCAAGGGGGATATTATTCACTCCAGCTCCGGCTCGGGCGATGGCCTCTAAAGAACTGGGTAATTCCAAATCGTGAACACTGGTACTTCTTACGAGAAGAGCAGTTGCATCTTTGTAGTTATCTACTTTTTCATACTTATCAGTCAGTAAATCTATTCCCACATTTGCGATTGGATTTAAACAGTTTATCTTAAACATTGTTACGTCCACTCCTTATTCTAATTTATTTATTTATTGTCTGCTTAAAATTTAAACTTCTTCATGAATGTACTAATGATTTGACTCCTCGATCGGCAGGGCAGGGTGGATACTAGATCACCTCCTTAGATTCATTGAGCAAAATTGCCAAAGTTTACGTGATAAACTCTTGCGCCAACTAACTAGACCTGTTTTAAAGTTATAAAAAGACGCTTAAAAATACACAAAACCCCCCATCCCAATAAAGGGACGAGAGGTTATTCCCGCGTTGCCACCCATGTTGCCGGATTCTACAGAATCAAGCCAACTCGTATCCGCTTTATCGGGCGGAACCCGTCACAATTCATCATTGGCCACTCCAGGATGGAATCCTTAAGCATGTTAGACTGACTTCCACCAACCGTCAGCTCTCTATACAACATGAGATTAGGACTTCCCTTCATTGTGTTGAATCTTTATGTAACTATTGTGCTTGATATTAATCTATTTGAAGCAAGATGTCAATACCTTGATCGTCAATCCGAAAAATATCTCATTAATTCTTCGTCAACAAATGTGACAGCTTAGGGCTTATTTGATAGAATTATGGGATATCCTTTATTCATGATGATTACAAGGAGGAAGGATAATATGCAAAAAATCATCCCGCATTTATGGTATGACAAAGAAGCTAAGGAAGCTGCCCTATTTTACATGACACTGTTTGAGCACTCAAGACTAATAAATGTGAACACCATTAGCGGCACCCCGTCTGGTAATACTGAAATAGTGAGCTTCGAACTGGCTGGTCAGTCCTTCATGGCGATCAGCGCTGGCCCTTACTTCAAATTCAACCCCTCGATCTCTTTGATGGTCGTTTGTGACTCTGTCGAGGAAGTGGATGCCAAATGGAAATCTTTAGCTGAGGGTGGAACTATCTTAATGGCACTCGGTAAATACCCTTTTAGCAAGTGGTACGGATGGATTCAGGATCGTTACGGCCTGTCATGGCAATTGATGCTTGTTGAGGGTAGAATGACTTCCCATAAGATCACGCCGAATCTTTTGTTTTCCGGCGATGCATGCGGCAGAACAGAAGAGGCACTTAAGTACTACACCAATATATTTCCTGATTCTGATATCCATTTCTTCAGCAAATATGGAGATGGTGAAGCCAAATCATCTAAGGCAATTGTTAATTTTGCGGCTTTCAAGTTATTCGGGATGGAGTTCTCGGCAATGGACAACGCCAATGACGTTGAATTCGGTTTCAATGAGGCCTTTTCACTGATAGTGCAGTGTGAAGATCAGGCAGAGATTGACGACTACTGGGAGAAACTTTCTGCGGTACCTGAGGCCGAGCAGTGCGGCTGGCTGAAAGACCGCTTTGGATTATCCTGGCAGATCGTGCCAGCTAGCATGAACGAGATGATGACCAAGGGCTCGAAGGAAGAAATTCAACGAGTTACAGACGTTTTCCTCAAAATGAAAAAGTTTAATCTCGCAGCTTTGAAGCGTGCGTACAATGGAGATGCTTGAGGTAAGGTGTAAACTAGGCGGATAAGCATTTCAAATAGTTATCTTTTGCGTTTTCTTAGTTCGATAGTTAAGTTGTATTCTATTTTAGTCTCATCAAGCTTTTTTTTAATAGCTATTTTTGCATCTTGGCTCGTGCAGCAGGCTAATTGCTCGCGCAAATTATCGATGTCCTTTAACAGTTGTACCTCTCCAGGTAAGAATCCATTATTCTTTAACAACATATATCCGGAACGTATTTCCTCTGGAAGGCTTGCCCAGTATTCAAGATTGATGGGCAAGCCTTGAGAAGGAAGGTTATCAAATTCGCCGTTTCTAATGGCTTCTTGAATTCTATTTTCAACGATTTCATCGAAAAAGTTAAACATTAATCTTCACTCCTTTATGGTTTGCTTTTTAGAAAACTTCCACATTGTTTTATCAATTTCCTGCTAATTCTCCCCAACCTTCTTATTTTAATCCGTGTTCACCTGGGTATTTATATAAAGTAAAGTGTCGACTCTAGAACTAAACCAGAGTCTTCAGGCAGTCACTTTCTCGTGAGATAGGGTGCTTTTTATGCTATAATGGCAATGAAAAAACTCATATGTCGGATTAAGGAGATTTTTATGCCAGCCGTAACCAATCCTGTGATCGTCCAAAGCGATCGTTCAGTTCTCTTAGAAGTACAGAATCCTCTCTATGAAGAAGCTCGTGATACACTAGCAATCTTTGCTGAATTGGAAAAAAGCCCTGAGTACATGCATACATACCGCATCACTCCATTATCCTTATGGAATGCTGCCTCCAGCGGGATTACTGTAGCTGACGTATTATCTGGTCTTGAGCAATACAGCAAATTTTCTCTGCCTGCCGCCGTGCGCACGGAAATACAGCAGCTCATGGGCCGATATGGCTTAGTCAAGCTAATTCGAGACGGCGATAAGCTCTGTCTGGTAGCGGAGGACCCTGTAATCTTGTTGGAAATTATTCGTCACAAAGAAGTCAAACTATTGCTGGCCTTTGGTGAGCGGGAAAAGAAACACGATTCCCCAAACCTGTCTGTAAAGCGAGTCGAGATAAACCCAGAAGCACGTGGTCAAATAAAACAACTCCTCATGAAACTTTTTTACCCAGTCGAAGATTTAGCGGGTTATAGCGAGGGTACCCCTTTACCGATCACTTGGCGTGCCGAAAAACCTGAGAGTGAGCCCTTTGCTCTGCGCTCGTATCAGCAAGAGGCCGTCGCGACCTTCCATCAGCAAGGGTCGGTACACGGAGGCAGTGGTGTTTTAGTCTTGCCCTGCGGGGCGGGTAAGACGGTGATCGGCATGGGTGTGATGGCAGAACTGCAGTGCGAGACACTGATTCTGACAACCAATAATAGTGCCGTCAAACAGTGGCTACGCGAGTTGGCGGATAAGACCACCTTGGAGTCAACCCAGATGGGGGAGTATACCGGTGAGAAAAAAGAAATCTGCTCGGTCACAGTAGCCACTTACCAGATTCTCACTCATCGCTCCTCCACGACAGGCGAGTTCAGTCATTTTCACCTATTTAATGAAAAGAACTGGGGTCTGATTATTTATGATGAGGTGCATCTTCTACCTGCGCCCGTTTTTCGGGCAACCGCCGACTTGCAGGCTAAACGTCGCTTGTGGTTGACGTCGACCTAAGTCCGAGAAGATGGCAAAGAAGAAGAGGTCTTTAGTCTAATCGGACCCAAGAAGGTGGATGTTCCTTGGCGACTCTTGGAAGCTCAAGGCTGGATCGCCACCGCCGTGTGCACTGAGTGGCGAATCTCAATGAGTCAATCTCGCCGTATGGACTATGCTTTAGCGGGAGAAAAGGAGAAATTCCGGTTGGCAGCAGAAAACCCACGCAAGCTAGAGCGGGTGTTTGGGCTGATGGAACAGCACCGCGAAGATCTGGTGTTGGTGATTGGACAGTATGTGCGTCAACTAGAAATGCTGGCGCGTGAGTTGAATGCCCCTATAATCACAGGGAAAACCCCGCAACTGGAACGGGATCGTCTCTATGAAGAGTTTCGCAGCGGCCGCCTGCGTTACTTAGTGGTATCTAAAGTGGCCAACTTTGCCATTGATTTGCCGGATGCCAATGTGGCGATTCAAGTCTCAGGAACGTTTGGTTCTCGTCAGGAAGAAGCGCAAAGGCTTGGTCGAATATTGCGTCCCAAGCAGGGCGACGGTAAGGCCTATTTCTATAGCTTAGTATCCAAAGACACCAAGGAACAGGAGTTTGCCATGCACCGTCAACTTTTCCTTACGGAACAAGGATATGCTTATAAAATCATGATCGAGGAGGATTTGGAGAAATGAAGGAACCAACTCCCAAATTTCGACCGGTTTTTGGCTCGAAATCGTTAGAAAGAGTTCCTCCTGCCACCAACGCGACCCATCAAACTTCGACCACTAAAGATCCGCTCAAAACGGGTTCTGCCCAAAAAAAGCTTAAACCCACGTCTTGGCCTGATTATTTTGCCAAGTTGGACTCGACCGAACGAATTCTCTTAGGCTATATAGTCTACCGTCAACCTGAGGACTTGGGGATGCATGACTTTTACAATTATAACTCAGGAAGTCTTAGCTTATTAGATCAGGACCTGCCCGACCTCGACTTTGCTGAGGTTGAAAGACTACTGACCCGCTGGAAAAAAGTTGGCCTCTTAGACACGGGACGTTCGTACCATTCCTACCGCCTTAGGGAAGGGGTATCCGAAGCATACTGGCAGTGGTTGAGAAAGCAAGCATCTCCACAGAGCTTCGACTTCGAACCAGAAAAGATCTACCCCTCACATTTATCAGGCACCTTGGATAACCTTCTGAATTTGTTGGTGATGATCGATCACGGAGAAGTGTTGGTGACTCGTACCGGTGAGATCAACAAGCATTCTATGAAGCGCATCCGGGCTTCCTTGACTGAGCCCGTTGGGCCGACTGAACTTTTTAATCCAGAAAGTTATTTATATTGGCTATTTAGTATTGTTCAGATGCTTAAACTGATTGGTTCCAAAGGAGATCAGTTGGTTTTATCTAAGTCAGGAAAGGCCTTGCCCCAAAAAATCCAAGTGGAAGACTTGCTTTGTACGATCTATCCATCTCACATTCGCGCTATTCCACTCAAAGGATTTTTCTTGATCTTACCGATATTGGACCGCTGTACTAAGTGGGAAAGCTGGGCTCAGATGGTGGGAAATATAATTTCTGCCGACAAGGTGGGTAACCTAGTTAGACGTGATCGAGTGATCAGTATACTTGACCCCCTGCGATTTATCGGGCTACTGGATTGGGGCGAGTTTCAAAGCGATATCTTGGTGCGGGTCACTCCTCTGGGTCAACTTCTGCTGCCAAAGTTATTACGTGAACTCAAGTTGGATGACTGTAGCAGTGAAATTAAGATTCTGGCAGACCAAGTCTACCCGATGGATGGTCCAGATACAGCTTATGTCCAACCAAACTTTGAAATTTTAGTGCCGCATTCAGCGTCTTGGGCGGTGCGCTGGGAGCTAGGCCAATTCGCTGTACTGGGCCAGCAGGACCAGATGTTGAACTATCGTTTGGACAAGACGTACCTTCTGAATGCTCTCAAACGCGGTCTGCCGGCAGTCGATGTACTCAACCTGCTGACTAAGCTGAGCCCTTATCCATTACCAGAGAATCTCGTAATCACAATTCAACAATGGATAGAATCCTTTGGCCAAGCTACGTTTTTAAAACTTAGTCTCTTAGAATGCAGCACACCGGAACAGGCTGCCTCAATAGCTTCGGCTCGTAAATACAAAGAGTATGTACTCGGATTATACAGTCCCACGGCAGTGATCATCCGCGAACCGGAAAAACTGCGCAAGCTCTTGGAAAAACAAGGAATCTATCCCTTGCCAGGAATTATGGATGGAGAGGGAGTCGTGGGACGCAATAAGTCCAAAAACACCAAACCTCCTCAAATAGACTAATAACAAAGGCCGATCACTGATGAGGTGATCGGTCTTTGTGGTACTGCTGTGCTAATGAATTGAAGAGAAATACTATTGGCTTCACATACATGAGTAACACTTTTCCGGTAAAAGTTCGAATCTACCTTGTGCCACTTGATAAAAGTATTAATAAAAATCAAAAGGCATTTCTGGTTTATACTTACTATGAAAAAAAGTGGGGAAAAGATCTGAGCTGGGCAAAGACAGTTCCCATAAGAATTGTAGCAGAATAAATTGGATAATCTGCTTTTTCTGATGAAACAGTCTCAGACAAAAAAATACTTCAAGTCCCGCCCACCTCGTTTCCGGTATGCAATAAAATGAAAGTCAACGCCCCCTCGTCCAAAAGAAGGCCCCTGGAACCGAAGAACTTGACAAAATAATTATACAATATCTGCGATTCACTAGGATGTTCATGCTAGTATAACGCAGCGTTAGTTTTAAAACATTGAGCATCACCATTTAAGTCTTTCCTGCCGTATTTTTGCAAGAAATCAGAAAGCGATTTCAAGAATTATTCACCTGAGCGCCTGGAGCAAAGGGATTACCACTTTAAATGAGAACGGATTTCTTTCATATTAACATTAGTACACTTTAACTTTTCCTTGTGCCAAAAATACAGGAAATATATTATGGGGAACATATATAGGTAAAAGGCATATGGAATAAAACCGTACATACTAACCCCTAGTGTCGTGGTACAAAGTAGCGCAGCTATGTTCCATGGAATAAGTGCCGATGTAAGTATACACGAATTTTCAATGTCCAAGGCGAACTGATAGTTTTCTTCTTTCAGATAGCAATCCTTCATTATTTCATCCGTCATTACAACTGCTATTGACTGTGTACAACCGAAGGCAGCTGTCAGAGTGCCTACGATGGTAGTCAGGGCATAAAGTAGGGGGCCTTTCAGCTTCATATTTATAAGGAGATACTTGATACCATCAAAAGCTCGTATTCCTTCAAGAATCCCTGCTAGGGAACAAGCAGTGAAGACTACAAAGCAGGTTTTAAGCATGGATATTACTCCACCACCTTCGATTATGTTCTGAAGGCGGCTATGAGTGTCAAGCTTGAAACCGAACAGTATATTATTTAGGACCTGTAACGGCTGGTGACCTTGGACGAATACTGCAATAACGGATGCTGTAAGTATGCTTATAAGCATTGCGTACTGGATATTTACCTTGGAAAGGCAAAGCACCAGTATTACGAGAACAGGAAAAAGTACCAGGTAGTCAATTTTAAAGGTTTTAAGAATTTCGTTAGTTAAATTGCTGTTTACCATCTTCAAAGGATTAAATCGGGAGATTTCATAGTAAAATCCTAAGGACAAAATGAAAGGTATAAAGGAAGAATAAAGCATATTTTTTATATTCGTAAACAGGTTTGTGCCTGTAAGATTCGACACCAGAGCCGCGCTAGAAGACATTGGGGAGCATCTATCACCGAAATACACACCGGCTATGATTGCGCCAGCAATTAAATTTAGGTTTGCATTTCCGCCCCTTGCAATAATTATAAGAGGAAATCCTACAATACTAGCGGTCCCCGTCGCAGAACCCAGCAAAAATGACGTCGCACAGCAGATTAGGAATGTAAGTAGAACAAATGTATCGGGGCGAATAAGTTCAAGGCTGTAATAAACAATTCCTGGGATTGTCCCCGAGACCATCCAGGCCCCAGTAACTGCGCCGATGAGTAAAAGTATTTTAACCACCACAAGTGATTTCTTTCCTCCAACAATGGACATCTCAAAAATGCTCTTGAGGCTATGGCTTCTTCTTATGCTTATCGTTACAAATATAAGCCAACATGCTATTAGCAAGAAACCAACAAATAAATTTAGTGAAACGCCTAAAATAATGATTATAGTAGAAACAAAAAGTCCAAGATAAATATCCGTACATATCATCCTTTCGAAATTAAGACTTTAAATATTTTCTAATTCATTATAATAAAGTATAATATATATTAGAAATATCTAATATATATAGTATTTATATTAGCAACGTATGAATATGGGTGATAGGCATGAATTTAAGGCAACTGGCATATTTTTTGGCAATTGCAGAAGAGGGCAATATTACAAGAGCTTCAGAGAGGCTCCACATAGCACAGCCTCCTTTGAGTCAGCAACTTAAGCTGCTTGAGGAGGAGTTCGGGGTGGCTCTCATAGAAAGGAACACACGTAAAATACAGATTACTGATGCGGGGCGGCTTCTCCAGAATAGGGCTAAACAAATTTTAGAGCTAACGGAGAAGACGGCAAAGGAACTCAAGGATTTAAAAGATGGGCTTCAAGGGACACTTTCTATAGGCACAATATCTTCAGCAGGAGAAATGCTGCTGCCTTTAAAGATACAAAACTTTCACGAAAAATATCCGTGCGTTGATTTTTATATAAGGGAGGGCGGTACATTTGAGATTCTTGAACTGATTAAGAGCGGTGTAGTAGAGATAGGAGTTATCCGGACACCGTTTAATCAGGATGTCTTTGAGTGTATTAACCTGCCAGATGAGCCAATGGTAGCAGGTGCACTAGGAGACTTATTCTGGGATGGCGATAGTGGATGTCTGGAACTGACAGGACTCGAAGGTAAGCCATTGCTTATGCATAATAGGTATACTACTAACATTAAAGAGGCTTGTAGGAAGGCCGGTTTTGAACCAAACATTATATGCCGGATTGATGATACCAGATTCATGCTTAACTGGGCGAATACTGGAATGGGGATTGCAATTATACCTAGAGACATGATCGGACAGTTACCAGATGCGAAACTTGTCTACAGAGAGATAAAGGAAGAGTCTCTTGTAACAAAAACAGTGATAATATGGATTAAAAACAATTATTTATCAGCTACGGCCAGGCATTTTCTGGAGGCATTTACATAAGGAAGTAAGGATAGACTATAACAGGAATTGTACATTTCATTATTTAGCCAACCCCTATGAGGTATATTGCTAAGGTATTGACAAAACTACTATAAAGGATTATTATCATTAATATTATTATTATTTCGACGAATATCGAAGTATAAAAACAACTTTAGGGGCTATAAAAGTGGATACTAAAAAAGTTGCAAAGATATTTAAAGCACTTTCGCATCCCAATCGATTAGAACTGTACCTAAAAATTACCGAAGCACACGAGGCTAGTTTTCAAAGTGGGTCTGAATGTTTTATTGCAGAGATCATCGATTGCCTGAACATTGGTGCTCCGACAATTTCACACCATATAAAGGAACTGGCGAATGCTGAGCTGATTACCACTGAAAAAAGGGGCAAATTTTTAGTCTGCAAGATCAATGAAGAACTCGTTGACGAAGTTAGCAGGATGTTGGCATTAAAACATAAATAGTCAACTGCAACTTCATTTTTTTAAACTACGTTTCGATAGTTATAAAAACTATTAATTGCAATGTATAGGAATTCATTTGCTTTGCCCTTTCAATTAAGGCTCGTTCAAAACCTTGTGTGATGCGTGAGGCTGCAGGTGCCGACGACTGCTGGACCCACGATGTCCTTGGTGATTGGAAGAAGATTTTGGCTGAAAGTATCCACTGTGATTGTCAGAAATAAGTGTCCAAAAGGCTGTTGATATTATCAACAGCCCTTTGAAGTATAAAAAAATCAGGAATGAACTTTGGTAAAAACACTGTTCACTGAGCTGTAATTAAATGGAATTATCCAGAGACTGAACATCGGGACTTGTTGGAGGATTCTAATTCCACCGAAGCAGAGTTTGAAAGTAAATCTTACTTATTCGGTTAAACGTATGGTGTTTTCAACATAGGACTTAAAATATGTTGCGGCAGGCGACATATACCCATTAGTTCGCCAAACCATTTGAATGACTATTAAACAACGAGGCTCACGGACGCGAATAAGTGAAATTTTCTGCATATCAAGTCCTGGCATGAATGTGATTAGTGCAACGCCAAACTTTGCGCCAACAAGTCCAGCAACGGTCCTTTCTTCAAAAGCTTCGAAGGACATTTTCGGATGAAACCCAGCATCATGACAAAGCCCTTCAATTACATCATGTAGTGCAGATTCAGGTCTATAAAGAATAAATGGATCATTGGCGACCTCACACAAATCAATTTGCTCCGTACCTGCGAGCCTGTGGTCTTTATGAACAATTAAAAATAGCTCTTGGTTCATGATGGGGAAAGTGCTTAGATTTTCGATGGATTCATGCGTCGAGCAGAAGCCAACGTCAATTTCCGCTGCCTCTATCTTGCTCAGAATTATTTTACTGGTATCTTGAGTTAATTGAAATCGTATTTCGGGTGTCTCTTTTTGAAATCCACCAATCAAATCCGGTATAAAGCTTGATCCGAGCGGTTGAATAAACGCAAGTGCGATGGTTCCATGAAAAGGATCGACCATATTGTTAATTTCTTGCTTTGCTTCGGCTATTTCCGACATTGCTTGATTTACATGCTTTAGGAAAATTTCCCCGTAACGGTTTAAGACCACACCCCGGCTTTTTCGTTCGAACAATGGAACTCCTAGCTCCTCTTCAAGCCGAGAGATCGACCGACTCAGTGCAGATTGTGAAAGAGCTAATTCATCGGCAGTCTTTGTAAAGTTACTTATACTAGCCAATGTCTGAAAATATTTAAGTTGATGCCAATCCAAGTACAATAACCCCCTGATGCATAACTGATATTACAATTATGCATCAATATCATGCAAAAGACAATTAGATGTGCATGGCTTGCAGTGATATAATGAGTAAGTACTGTTGTAAATCAATAGAGGGGTGCTTAAGGATTGTATAAGAAAAAATTATGGACCAAAAATTTCATTGGCATAACAGTTATCAGCTTCTTAATGTTTCTTGTCTTTTATGTTTTACTTACAGCCCTACCTTTGTATCTTGTAGGCACGCTTCATACAGGCACAGATAAAGTCGGATTGGTTGTGACACTATTTTTCCTGGCAGGTATTATGGTTCGACCTTTTGTAGGGCAGTGGGTGATTAAATATTCCTTGAAAGGGATTTTAATATATTCGGCCATTGGTTTCTTTGGTGCTACGCTGCTTTACCCATTTATAACAAATATTTGGGCATTACTCATTCTACGCATTTTCCATGGGATTACTTTTGGTATTATATCAACGATACAAAGTACTATTTGCGCTGAAGTTATTCCGAGTTCAAGGCTCGGAGAAGGGGTAAGCTATTTCTCGATGGCCATGAGTCTGGCTATGGTATTTGGCCCATTCATTGCGCTTAATCTAGCAAATATGAATGCTTACCATGCTGCTTTTGTTATTTGCATTATTATTTCTGCAGTAAATATAGTTCTTGCTACGCAAATAAAAATTCCGAAAAAAGAAGTCAGTATACCATCATCAGGGAAAGTGAAATTTTCGTTTAACGATTTATTTGAAAAGAAAGCTGCACCCTTTGCCTTGGCCACTTTTATTTTAGCTTGTGCATATTCTGGTGTTTCAACCTTTTTAGCTTTGTATGCAAAAGAATTGGGCTTAGTAAAATCAGCCAGTTATTTCTTTATTGTTTATGCAGTATCTATTCTGATTTCTCGTCCATTTACCGGACGTTGGTCGGACCAATTTGGCACAAAAGTAATTGTTTATCCTAGTCTAATCCTTTTTGCGGTTGGGATGTTTTTGCTGAGCCAAGCACACACCAGTGCAATTTTGTTGATCGC
>JARLHW010000104.1 GCA_031292075.1 Desulfosporosinus sp. | reverse complement strand
TATCATCTGCTCCTAATTCTTTGGCAACTATAATTTCGATTTGAGGAAATTGTCCCCTAATGTCCTTAATTTCTTCATAAATGCCTGTACTAAGATACATCCCACGAAATAAGAACAAGGGCATGATGATGATTCGCGTAGCCCCACTTAATATTTTTTCAGTAATAGCACTCGGCAGGTCCGGTGTACCATGAGACATGAAAGCGGGTGTAACAGACTTATCAAGAATGTGAGTAACCTTATTTGCCACTTCGATAAGTCCATAATTCGCCTCTGAACTTCGGCTACCATGTCCAAGTAAGATTATTTCCGTTTGCATTACTCTTCCTCCATCCTCAGCAATGTATGATCCCCGCTTTTAGTTTAATATTCTTAACTCGAATATAGTGAACAGTCCGGGCACACGCATAGAGGAGTGCACCTGTCATCGAAACAAAAAACCCGATCGGCCACCCGGATATATAGGCAAGAACGATTGATATCCAGACGTTCCCAAGTGAAAAAAGTAAGGACAGCGCCATTGCTTTACTGGGATTACTCGTCAGGTAAACACTCGCCGCATTGGGCGCAATAAGCAAGCTGAAACACAGCAACGCACCCACTACCGGCACGATAATCGCCGCAGCAAGTCCGACAATGACCAGAAAACATATTTCCAAAAGTCGAACCGGTACGCCACGAGCTTCTGCTATTTCTCTGGAAACCGATGCCAGCAGCAGAGGCCGGTATAAGAAAGCAAGGCACAACAAGCAGACAATGCCAAGAACCGCCGTCTCGACAACCTGGTCAGAACTGATTCCCACAATTTGTCCGAACAGAAGTGCATAAGCCCCGGTCGCGTATTTGTTTGTCAATCCCAAAAAAAGCGCTCCTGTTCCGAGTGTGGTGACCAGCGTCAGCGCCGTGATGACGTCATTTCGCTCTTTATTGCCTAAATACCCGATCAGCAGGGCTCCTCCCACGGCAAACGCCGCCAAACCATAGAGTGGGTTGATGTTTAACAGCACAGCACCGGCCCCTCCCGCGAAACCTGCTTGAGGCAAGGTGTGGGCGGCAAACGAAGAGCCACGTATAACCACAAAAAAGCCGATAAACGCGGATAAGATAGCCACGATTGTTCCGCCAATCCAGGCGTGGATCATGAAGGACTGCGTGAAAATCCCTGTATCCAGCATCTTACGTCACTCCCCCTGACATCATGATTCCCGATCTGGGGAGCTTGTCGCGAAGTCTTGTCAAAAGATAAAACAATAGAATTAAAGCACAGACAAAAAAGCTTACCGGCCATCCGCGTCTCACGGGAGGCCACAGAAAGCTATCGTAAGCAAGAACAATACCGATCCACATGGCCGACATCCCCAGAACCGCCGAGTACAGCATGGCCAAGCCCATTTTGTGAGTAATCCGCGTGGCCGAGGCGGCAGGACCAATCAGCAAGGCGGTACTCAAGAGTGCGCCGATAATGAACGATCCTTCTGCCACTACGAAAGAAAGTAATAGAATAAACAGTAGGCTAACAATACGCACGGGAACACCGCGTGTCCGCGCAAGGTCCGGATCTATCGAGCAGAGCAGTAATGGGCGATAGATCGTGATAATGATGGCTGTTGTCGCAGCGGTAAGTGCGATAACGATCGAAACCGTTGAGGGTTTTATGAGAAAAATGGACCCGAAAAGGATCATCATCGGTGCGCCGGCTTGGCCGGTAAAATGGGTATCAAGATACAGGAACAGCGATTCTACTCCGAGTGCAACCGATAAAACAATACCAGTTGCCAAATCATGTTCACGCGCCCGATTGCCAATAAGTTCCACACCAGCAGCAGAGAGAACTCCAAAACCCAGAAATCCCCACAAGGTATTGATTCCCATCAATATCGCGACTGCCGCGCCTGCACCGCCAAAATCAGCGATCGCATGGCCGACGAAGGATTGACCTCGAATGACAACAAATACCCCCACCACGCCGGATATTGCCGCCACGACGCCTCCCAGCAGCAGCGCATTCATGACTTGGGTATTTTGAAAGAACCCTGGCGCAAATAATAGGTTTAGAAAATTGATCATGTAGCAGCCTCCGATTGACAGCAATTACATTCCAAAGGGTAACCGTTGATTCCGGAGTTTTTGCCGCCCACCACCATGATCCGCCCGTTCACATGAAGAACTTCCACCGGATATCCATACAGCCCACTCAGTACGTCGTTGCGGAAAACGTCTTCAACCCTGCCCATGACTGCCTTTCCTTCTGCCAGATATAATACCCGATCCATTACGCTCAGCAGAGGATTCATGTCATGAGCCACCAAAATAACCGCAATCCCCTTTTCCCGTCCAATGCGTGAAACCAGATTAACTACCTCGTATGCGCTTTTGATATCTAGATTGGATAGCGGTTCATCCAGTAGCAGTATTTGGGGATCTGTTAGCAGTGCCTGGGCGATGAGCAGCCGCTGCTGCTCACCGCCGGACAACTGTCCAACCGGAGAATCGGCAAATCGATAGGCATCGACTGCTTTGAGCATATCATCCACACGTTTCTTTCTCTCTTTACGGGGGAGAGGAATACCCCAGCGGTGTCCGTCTAGCCCAAGTGCCACCAAGTCGCGCGCCCTTAATGGAATATTGGGATCTAGGAACAATTTTTGTGGCACATAACCGATCAGGCGATCTCCCCTTTTGGCCGCCCGACCCAAAACACGAACACTTCCCTGTGTGGGTGAGAGTAGCCCGAGAATCACTTTGAATAGGGTGGATTTTCCCGCCCCATTCGGGCCGATCAGCCCGATAAACTCTCCGGGAAAAACCTGAACGTTGACATCTTTAAGTACGCATCGTTTATCAAACTGAACAAGTATATTGTCTATCGACAGGATCGCATCGCCTTTTCTAAATTTAGCTGGACTTATCATTTAAGTGTCTCTGTTGAAACGCCGGTTTTCAACGCTTTCAAAATGCTTATGGTTTCTTCTTCCATCCACGTTTGATAGGTGTGATTTGGAGGCATCGTTTCGTAGACACCGACAACCGGAATGTTGTTACTTTTGGCAAGATCCAGTAAAGCTTTCGTCGTATTGCTCACAGCCTGCGTGTTATAAATAAAAACTTTTACCTGCTTGCTGTTAAAGAGATCCTCCTGTGTTTTCACATCCTGAGGGGAAGGATCAGTACCGTTCATAATTGCGGCCTGAAATGCCCAAGGTGTTTTGATATCCAGATTCGCTGCCTCCAGTAGGTAATCTGACACCGGTTCGGTAACCGCAACCCCGGACTTGGCATAGGCCTGCTGAAGCTGGTTAATGTCGTCAGTCCATGTTTTCAGCGAATTATTAAATTGCGTCAACTGGTCTTCAAAATATTGTTTTTGATCAGGCAGTTGTTTTTCCAGATCCTTGGCAATCAGCGCCGCCACCTTAGGCATCGTATCCGTTTTATACCAAATGTGCGGGTTTTTCGTATCGTCAGCATAGCCCAGCTCTTTGGCAACATCGATTACAGTCCGATTTGAATTGGGGGAAGCTGCTACTAGTTTATTCATAAAATCATCATAGCCGAGGCCATTTTGGACAATTAGAGTTGCCTTACTAACGTTAGATGCAGCTTTAGTATCCGCTTCATAGGAATGCGGGTCGACACTGGGGTCGCTCATGATAGCCGCAACCGCAACATATTTACCACCAATTTGTCTAATGACATCTGCATATTCGTTTTCTGCGCCAACCGCCTGGATGACTTTTTCACTCGTCGGCGGAGTTACAGCGGTTTTAGGGGCCTGAGTACCACACCCTAACAGGGAAATTGAAATTATAGCCGAAAGGATACCAAATAATACTCTTCTTCTCTGGACATTTTTTAGGTAACTTAAGTTGACACGTTTCATATTGTCCTCCTCATATAATTGAATTAATACGTACCCACCGATCTGAATTTATAAGGAATGTAGAGCGGTTATGGAATTCCCCCTTTCTTGATTTGTGTTTATAAATCACGAATGCACGGTTTCCTTGCCTCTAGGGTCTGCACTCGTAAATTACAGGCCGTAACTTGAATTTACTGAATATAAGCATCGATGAACTGGTATCTAGATAATTTCCTTGAAATGAATGTGTCCTTTCAGCTTATTCCATACCCAGATGAGTTCTTAGCAATGTCGTCTTGACTGCTCCCTTTAGGCTAATGATACCAAATGCAAATGCATCTTATTTGCATTTATTTAATTATACACTAGTATCCATAAATGTAAATCAATACTTTTTTCCTTAATAATCGAAACTATGCAATATGTAGTGGTAGTACAACAGTTAACATAAAAAAAACGCTGGTCAAGTTTTTTAACCTTGATCAGCGTTTCACTTTAAAATATCTCCTTACTAAGGCTCTATCAATTATGCTATAGTGAGTATTAGAGTTTAGCCTGAATTCATAAAGCCTAGCTCTTTATCTTATCTTCTGTGGATGAAGTTTTCTTTATGTATTGGTAAGTTGCTGATTTGATGAAGTTTCTTTTTCCTGTCCCATCAATATATATGCTGCCGTAAGTAGCACTAGTAACCCCAAACAATAAATCATGAAAAACTGGCTAAAGCCTACACTTTGGATGCACAGGCCACCGATGGCGGTGCCAATACCGCCGCCACCCATGAAACAAAAGGCTACAATAGACATTGCCGCACCCCTGGCCTGGGCAGCAAAACCGGTGGCAATGGTCGTTAAGGTAGAGTGTGCCAGCATAAAGCCCAAGCCCAGCAGGCATACGCTTATAATCAAAATTCCTAAATTGCTACCATTAAAGTATAGCAGCAAATCAGCTGAAAAAGCAGAGGTTAAACCCATTGTTAATACCCTCCTCCGACCCAGACGGGCGGCCAGTTTGCCGCTTATACGACCTCCGATAAGGACGGCAATACCAAAGCCGGTCATGATCAGACCGATAAACATAAGATTGGCTGATAGGCATTACCGCCGCAGCAAACACACCGGCTAAAGCTCGGTAAATTATCATCTCTGTAAGACTACCGGCAATGGTGTAAAGGGCTGTAGACACGACAAAGAAAAACATTGCGGTGTTAATCACCTGGCGTTTACCGAAACGATCCGCCAGTGGACCGAACACCAATTGAAAGAGACCAAAGGGAATCTTACAAGGATGTAATCAGAATTCCCGCCTGAATAGTAGCCACATTAAAGCTGCTGCTGATGGCTGGCAGTATGGGTGACACCACCCAGTTATCCGCCATTACGGTAAAACCGGCCAGCCCCAACATTAATAAATACTTACGTTCCATTTGCATCTACCTCCGATTCTTATAATCATAGCCATTGTGACATAGCCAAATATAGCGCCGCCCCGCCAGTAATCACCCACAGAGCATCCAGTTTGGTTAAACGGAAGGCCAGCAAGGCAAGGATGGCAAGGATTAAGGTAGGCATATCCACCAGGGAGTGTCTGGCCAGCCCGACTATCACTACTAGCATCATACCCACGAAGGAAGCCACCATGCCCTTAATTGCAGCCTTGACCAAGGGGTTATTTTTAATCTTTTGGTGCACTTCTGCCGTGAACATCACCAGTAATAATGAAGGAAGAAAAATACCCAAAGTGCCTGCCACTGCCCCTTTTATGCCCGCTACTTTATAACCAACAAAGGTGGCTGTGATTAAGACTGGCCCCGGAGTAATTTGCCCTAAAGCCAGACCAACGGCAAATTCGTTCATGGTCAGCCAGTGGTAATGGCTGACCACTTCTTGTTGAATCAAGGGGATCATGGTAAATCCATTGCCGAAAACTAGGGCTCCCATCCGAAAAAATACCCCGCCCAGCTGCAACAACACCGGCTGAAGTGCTGCTACCCATATTAATGTCACAAGGGCAAGAAATAGGATAACTGCTTCTTTCAGAGTCTTAGATTTGTTCATCAATCCGTTGTTAGCACTCAGCGATTTGTTTTCTGCCACCTTCTTCGCTCCCTGGTAAAAAAGCAATAACCCAGCAATAGCTGCCATTCCTAGTACGACAAATATGTTAGGATACACGACCATTACTCCTAGGGCCAGCAGGGCTATGATACCTCCCTTATAGTCCGTGACGGCTGACTTACCAACTTCCCATACTGCATTAGTTATCAGGGCCACTACAATAGCGACCACACCTTTAAAAAGTATTTTTACTAAGGATAGTTCCCCAAAGGCAAAATAAAGGTAGGATAACAAGGTCATAACCATAAAGGGTGGCAGCAAGAAACCAAGGAAACTTACTACGGCTCCGGACACACCTCTTAATCGGTAGCCAATATATACCGTGAGAGATACAAAGGTAGCACCGGTTAATAATTGTCCCAGTGCCAAACCGTTTAAAAATTCCTCTTCACTGATCCATTTTTTCTTTTTAACGATATGTTTCTTGGTTTCCGCCATCATAGCTGGACCGAAAGCTGTAAAACCCATGCGCAAATACGCAGCAAATAACTCCATCAATGAGATAGTATTTCTTCTTTCCAGGACTAATTCTCCATCATTTGTAGACATAGAACCCCCCCAATACAAAGCAGTTTGTTTACGATAAAAGGAGCAGGATAATAAATTATGCCCGCTCCAAATGCTCTGAATATCCCTATTCTTCTATTTGTTCTACTTTTTTTTCACAGGAATGAGCTTCCTCACCGTGACACTCTTTTTTTAGTTCCTTACTGCAATCTCCTGGTTTTCCTTGGAGCTTTTCCGGGTGCTCACATTTACATTGACACATCTTATTTTCACCCCCTTTACTCTTAATGTTCTTCAAAGACTCCCGCAGACAAACAAACTGTTGGGCTGTAGGCTGGTTAGCTAATTCTTCAAGCCCTTCTGCCAAATGGATCAAGAGACTCCTTTCTACCGAATAGTGAGTCCAGTAACCACGTTTTTCTCCTTTCAAAAATCCACCTTTTCTTAAAATCTGAATGTGTTGGGAAACTGCTGCTTCAGATATACCCAGATTTCTGGCAAGCGCTCCCACACAAAAATCATTGACTAACAACAACTGAATGATTTTAAAACGTGTATCATCAGCTATGATCTTTAATGTTTGCAAGAGCTCCATTTACATTACCGCCTAACTAATTAAGTATTAACTTAATTATATAAGATACAAATTAAATTGCAACCCCTTACCCTGTTATTCTTTGGCGGGGTATGGCAACAATTCAAACTATTCTAGCATAAGCAACTCGAATGTCAGAACTGGCCCATTCGGTGTTGCCTGTTCAGGTTGCCGTATTTTTCCTCTAATAAAAAACATCACTACACCCGGTAAATTATCTGGGTGTAGTGATGATAGCTCTGTGTGCACTGATTAGCAGAACCCACTATATGATCAACATGCTAATTAGGTGCAACTGTAGAAGTAGTTGATGTAATTGCGCTTTCGATGGCGTCTTCTTGTGCCTGAGTAATTGTGCCTGCAGATACTAGTCCATCCATGGCTGTTTTATATCCACTTTGAAATTCGTTTTGTTGGCCACTTTTCAATCCACTTTGAATAGCATCTTCTTGCGCTTGAGTAATCGTACCTGCAGTTACCAGTCCATCCATAACTGTTTTAAATCCGCTGTTATTCCCTCTTTTATACCCACCGTTTGCTGATCCATCCTGTGGGGCTGCTGCAAGTGCGCTTTGGATAGAATCTTCTTGAGCTTGGGTAAGTGTTCCTACAGCTACTAGACCATCCATTACTGTTTTGATTCCGCCCTGAGTCCCTCCTTGGCGTGCGCTTTTAACTGCATTTTGAATGGCATCTTCTTGCGCCTGAGTAATTGTACCTGCAGTCACTAGGCCATCCATTGCAGTTTTGATGGCACCTCTGTTTCCAGTGCCAGTTACTGGAGTAGTTGGAGTGGTTGGAGTACTAGACCCTAGTAAAGATTCAACTGTCTGAACTGTGCTGTCTGAGATAGCCCCAGTGCCACCTAAAACACATGCGCTGGTTACTGAACTTGCTTCTGAAGACAGGAAATCCTTTGCTACTTGAGGCATGTCACTGTCTACGAATATTAGAGGCGATCCACTCGTTGCCGCCAGAGCTGAACCAGCTAAAGCATCGGCGAAAGCTTTTCCAGTTGCTAGATAAACCTTGGAGAAGTTTAGGTCGCTACTAAACAGCTTATTTATATTTACATTTCTCTCATATATATTGGCTCCTGTAATTCTCGTAGGGTTAGGAAATGCTGAATTATCAGCTACCCCATCATCAGGTGTTGTTCCATCTGCCTTGCCTAGGATATATGTTTGAGTTATAGTATTTTGGCTTAGATAGCTAGAAATTTCTGAGGGTACGGAGTCCCTAGCCGTTAGGATAATAGGCATACCCATTTTAGCTGCGATCGGAGATATTGATAGTGCTTCATAAGGGTTGTACCCATTGGTTACTACAATTGATCCTGTGTTGCCAACTGCGTTTGCTATGGCCACCGAAGTTGCATATCTGTCAGCACCACTTAGCCGCTGCACGTCCATGCCTGCTGCGGTTATTTGTGAGGCTACATTATCGGAGACAGCGCCAGTACCTCCGACGATTAATACATGTTTTACCTGAAGTTTAGTAAGTTCAGCCGAAGTGTTAGGACTTAAGTTTGCCGTGTCAGTTAACAAGATTGGAGCACTATACTTGTAGGCTAACGGAGTAGCGCTTACGGCGTCTGGGAAATCCCAAGCATACGCAATTACTGCATAGTCTGACTGAGTCCACCCTGCATCTGCTACTGCTACGGAGGTTTTAACTCTGTCAGTTCCAGCAATCCTAGTAGTTGATAATACTCCTGGAGTTACAGCATTTGGCGGTACTAGCGTGCTAGCTGCAAATGCGCTAGTAGCCATCGTCCCTAGAATGGTGGCTACGCTCACGAAACATATAAAGCCTTTTTTGATTTTTAACATTATATCTCGTATTCCGGGAAACTAATTTTCCCAGTAAATCAATTACAATTCTTAATAATATATGCAGTAAATAAATTGCATTAAACCATAAATATTGAATAAATTCTTAATATTTAAAGGTTATTACTTCTATTTATGACATTTTAATTCTTTATTTGCAATTTATTATTGAATTATTATGCATTATCTTGAGTATATATGAGTTTTCCGGAATACGAGTTATATATCCCCTTTTGGTTATTTAATACTGATCGGTACAAACTGAATTTATGCCGCGGCGTGGCACTAAAATCACATATTACTCTCTTTTGCTTCATACAAAACGAGACTGAAAGCAAACCGCGCTTTTAGTCTCGTTTTGATTTTTTACAGGTCTGAGGTTCGGTTAGAATAAAGTCAGGTTAATAAATTACCGACTCTTTCTTCTTAGAAACCTAGAATGGCAGTTTCTTGAGCTTGAGTGATTGTACCCGCTGTTACCAGACTATCTAAAGCTGTCTTGAATCCATTGTTATGTCCTTGTTTAAAGTTACCTTTTGCTGAAGTCATGGCAGTTTCAACGGCTGTTTCTTGAGCTTGAGTAATTGTTCCCGCTGTTACCAAACTGTCCAGGGCAGTTTTAAATCCGTCTGGTGATTTTGTAGCTGTTGACATCGCAGTTTGAATGGCAGTTTCTTGTGCTTGAGTGATCGTACCTGCTGTTACAAGACTATCCATTGCAGTTTTTAGCCCATTGTTATGTCCTTGTTTAAAGTTTCCTTTTGCTGAGGTCATGGCAGTTTCAACAGCTGTTTCTTGAGCTTGAGTAATTGTTCCAGCTGTGACGAGGCTA
>JARLHW010000103.1 GCA_031292075.1 Desulfosporosinus sp. | reverse complement strand
TATCGAGATCATTACATCCTGCCATCGCAAGCGGGAACGCTGCAAAAGTCGTATTTCTCCCGTATAACCTCGGGCAGTCATAGCCCAATAGACTTCCTCACTCATTTTCAAGGACTTGCCAAACAATCCACCCAAGGCTGTTGCCACAAATCGTCTCTGTTCTTTAGGTGAAGATTGACCAGCATCACGGGCTTTGCGGGCTAAAAACATTTCCTCCACAGCCGTAATCAAGACAAAAATGTACCGGTAGGTCATCTCCAGAGTGACTACGAAAATTTTTGGTACAAAGAAAGAACGTAAAGCGCGTAAAAGATCCATCCAACGAGTGCTCAACGTGAGGACCACGGCTAAAGATACTGAGATACCCACCCGACTAACCAGCATAATTCCTCCCCATAACCCCTGCTGTGTTACTGCCAGAGTCGATGGCAAAGATAGTGAACCGATGGAGAGTGGATGCCTGAACTCCCAAATGATCCAAAGCGGTTGACCTGGTCGTACCCAGTTGAAGAGGGCAGGCAGCACCATAATCCCCGTAAATAAAGGAACAACCAACCACACTCGAGCGATCACTCGACGCAGGGGCAGATGAGAAAGTGCGGCTACCCCCAGCAAAACAAAATAAAAAGACCATAACAAAGACAGGTGTGAACTGAGATTAACCACCACTAAGAGGAAAATAAGAGACATCACTTTAACCCGTGGATCTAAACCTTGTAAGTACCCCTGACGCATAGCAATCTCCTCAGAAAAGACCGTGTCACGGAGAAAGCCCACAATGTCTTGCAGGGTCTTCTCGATAAAATTACTTTTCCGTCGACCACCACAGCCGCACTGGCACAAAGCAGGGTTCGTCTCACTTAGCCAACTAGGAAGTTCCATTCTGGTTAGCTCCTTCCCGCAGTCGTCACTGACTGCTTACGCTTATACTGGAATAACAGTCCAAAAACCTATAATGTTAGCACATCCCCTTTCAAGCAAATAAAAAAAGACCACAAAGTTGACTCCTAACAAGTCAAACCTCCATGGTCTTTGCAAACACCTTCTTGGTCTTGCTCTGCAATATTATTATAATTTTAATATTCTACAAATATTCATAAATTCCTGCTAAATAATTTCTCGCTAAAAAATTAATTGATCGTGTTCGAGTAACTCTAATTACTTACAGTTTTCTCCACATTGTCAAAATATCCTGGCAGGGCCTCATTCAGTTTGTTGTAGGAACTGACTGCATTTTTTTGTCGCGCCTAAAACCTATTAGCATTAGCATTGCTAGGCCGCTAGTAAAGGATACATCCACCCTTATAATTTCCATGACAGAATTCAATCTAACTCCTCTTTCTCGTCAAGCTTGAAAGTATAAAATATTTGGAGATGTGAAAGCTAAATACAGTCTAAATACAGAAAATTTGTCATGGAGGTAATACAGTAATGGAAAATGAAATTATTAGTCATGAACATGAACATGAGCATACTGAAATTCACCACGCACACTCACACATGCATAATGGAGAAATGCACGTCCACGAGCATACTCACCCCGCATATACCCACGGTCATGAACATGACCACCAGCCGGGTAACGATCACGAGCATGAGCATACACACCACGAACATCTGCATACGCATTAATCTGTGAGCTACTGACAGCACCAATTTGCTCTCATATTGGAGAACATGACTCTTAAGTTATATGCGCCCACATGAAGCAGATTGTTAGCCAACTAAAACAGGTATTAACTTAGGAATGAACCTTTGAAATTCTCTTCTGTATAGAGACCAAATAAAACCTAACTCATGACAGTTCAGTTTGTTTGGTCTTTTCTGATTTTGATTTGAGAGAGACAGCATCTGCTTTGCTAATTCTTCTCTGAATAGCTTACCAGTCATGCCTCCTTTCAAGAGAAACAAAAACCGTTCTCTCAGGAGAACGCCTCAATCGTTTGCTACGAATTCCTGTTTGTTAAATGGTTTTCTTTGTTAAACGACTTCAAACCCTCGAAAAGAGAAGGACAAATTCTGTTGAGACCACTGAGTCAATCTCTCCAAATCCTGCTGATTCCGCGATACTTTTTTGCGTTCCGTACTTCTGCAGCTCTGCACCACATAATTTGCATCAATTTCAAAATCTATAATAAGGCTTGCTATATCATCTGCGCCAAGTTCAGGACAAAGTGTTGTCCTGAACTCATGGGCAATTTTGCAACTTTTTATTATTTCCACACTTTCTAAAACTGACGATAATCCCAAACAGCTTGTCCCAGTGACTTGCTCATATTTGCTAAGGGGAGCCTTTAAGTCCATGGCGACAAAATCCAGTAGGTTATGATCAAGCAATGCTCTCAAATGATCTGGGTTTGTTCCATTTGTGTCAAGCTTAACGAGAAAACCCCTATATTTTAATTTTCTAATAAATGTGGCAAGATTCTTTTGCAGAGTCGGCTCTCCGCCACTTACAACCACTGCATCGATCATTCCTTTTCTTTTCGCAAGAAATTTTAGAATTTCCTCAGGCAGAATACTAGTTGAACCATCATTTTTGTCAATAAGACTGAAGTTGTGACAATAGCTACATCTTAAATTACAGCCTTGTGTAAAAATTACAGAGGCTATCTTACCTGGATAATCCACAAAGGACGTCTTCACAAATCCCGCTATATTCACGCTACTACCTCTGGCATCATAAATTTTTTTCTCTGGTTATACTCCTCTTTCTTCCCAAGATTATAGTTCCTGACCGGTCTAAGGTATCCCGTGACTCTGGACCACACTTCAGCTTCGGCACCACATTCGGGACAGCGGAAATGTTCGCCGCTGATGTATCCGTGGGTATCACAGATACTGAAGGTCGGGGTAATGGAAATATAGGGTATTTTGTGTTTGTTAAATATTTTTTGAATAAGCCGCTTACAGACCTCTATATCCTCAACCGCTTCCCCAAGATAGAGGTGCTGTACCGTTCCCCCTGTGTAAAGAGACTGCAATTCGTCCTGCAGCTCTAAAACCTCAAAAATATCATCCGTATAACCTACCGGAAGTTGAGTTGAGTTTGAATAATACGGAACTTCATCGCCGGCCGTAATAATTGCGTTATACCTTTTAGTATCCAACATAGCCAGACGATAGGATGTTCCCTCTGCAGGCGTCGCCTCTAAATTGTAGACATTTCCGGTCTCCTGTTGAAATTTGACTAGGAGCTCTCTCAAATAGTTCATGACCCCGACTGAAAACTCCCGACCTTCTTCTGTTTCAATTCCTTTGCCCATAAAATTCAGTAAGGCCTCATTCATACCAACAATACCAATCGTACTGAAATGATTGTGCCAATAACGCCCAGTCCGCTCTTTAGAATGTCTTAAATAATAACATGAATAGGGATACAATCCCCTTTCGGACTGCTGCTCAATAATCTTCCGCTTAATTTCCAAGGCTGTGCGACCAATTTCAGCCATTTGTTTCAGGCGTTCCAAAAATTCTTGGGTTGTCTTGGCTAAATAGGCTAATCTGGGCAGGTTAATTGTAAACACACCGATAGATCCCGTGAGAGGATTGCTTCCGAACAATCCTCCACCTCTTTTTCTAAGTTCACCGGTATCCAACCTTAATCTACAGCACATGGATACGGCATCTTCGGGAGACAAATCTGAGTTCACATAATTGGCAAAATAAGGAATTCCATACTTGCAAGTAATTCTCATGAAAGCATCTGCTACCGGACTCTCCCAATCAAAGTCTTGTGTAATATTAATCGTTGGAATCGGGAAGGTAAACACTCTTCCCTTAGAATCCCCTTCCAACATCACTTCGCCAAAAGCCAAATTAAACATATCCACTTCTACCTGAAACTCCCCATATTTAGCCTCAATATAAGTTCCCCCAATAATAACCGGCTCATCTCTCAACGTGGAAGGCACTTTGATATCAAAGGTAAGGTTAGAAAAGGGGCATTGAAATCCAACTCTCGTGGGAACATTGATGTTAAAAACAAATTCTTGCAAACACTGTTTGACTTGGATAAAGGTCAATTGGTCCTGCCTAATAAATGGCGCACAAAAAGTGTCAAAGCTTGACCAAGCCTGAGCTCCGGCAGTTTCCCCTTGCGTGGTAAAGGTAGAATTGACGATTTGCCCAAGGAAGGATCGTAGATGTTTAGCTGGACCACTTTCCACTTTGCCAGATACTCCTCCGAACCCGTCCAACAGGAGCTGCCTCAAATCCCAACCTGCACAATAGGGTCCAAAAAAGCCCAAGTCATGGATGTGACAGTCTCCATTTTCATGTGCCTCTCGCACTTCCTGAGGATAGATTTCATAAAGCCAATACTTTTTGGTGAATGCTTCTCGTATATAATTGTTTAACCCATTAATACTTTTTTGGGTGTTGGCATTTTCACTAATTTGCCAGTCTTTATCTCCTAAGTAGTCGGAAAACATGCCGATTGTCGCTCCAATAAGAGCATCCATTTCACGAGTGCTTTTCCTTTTCTGGCGATAAAGGATGAAGGCTTTGGCTGTTTTGGCATGTCCATTTTCGATGAGGACTTTTTCGACGATATCTTGAATCGATTCTACATCTGGCTGCTTGTCCTGATAAGTAGTTTGTAAGACTTCAGTAACCTGCCTGCCTATTTCCTCAGCACGCTCGAAGTTTGATCCTCCACAAGCCGTAGCGGCTTTAAAAATAGCGTGCACAATTTTCTCTCGATTGAAAGGCTCAATTCTTCCATTTCTTTTAATGATTTCTGCTATCATTGCTGAAAAAACCTCCAATTTTCTCAATTAAAAAACCTCTCGACGATGAGCGCCAAGAGGCTGTATATGTCCCTAAATACAATACCTACTTATAGAACCCCCCTATCGCTCGTAGAGTCATTGGTTCATCAGACAAAGGCAGGTCTTCTGACTTTGGTTCATTAATGTTTCACGCCTTCCCGGCATTTACCAGTGGCTTATCGTATGAAACATCTCCCCATTACAGTGGCGGGACCGTGCAGGACTTTACCTGCTTCCCTTTTAAGCTGTACTCTTAGTACTCGCACCTTTATCTTCCAATATTTATTTGCTATAATGTTACCGCATATTAGTCAAATGTGTCAACCATGAATCCGACTTTCTAAATCAGATTCATGGCTTATTATCTTCAAAACCTTTCTCTCCCTGGGATCGCGACAGTTTGTTCATATCTTTAGCTAGCACTTATTTAATTTCTTAAATTCTATACGCGTGACGTGAAAGGCAAATCTTAAAATCTCATTTTGGGACAACAGGGCAGTTGAGTTTCACAAGTTAGTTTGTCAAAGCATTCCTGATTTGCGCATTCACAAAATCGTTAAATTCTTGTCGAATAATAGCCTTCTCACCAAGAATAGTAGCATTTCGAACATAGGCTGGACGGTTTACCGTTGAATTTCCCAAGCAATCAATAGACGTTACAGGACTAGACGTATCGTACCTCAGCTTACAAATCAGACTACAAAATAATAATGTGACACTTGGTTTCCAGAATTTACGGCAGTGTCAGCTTCATAAATCCACCGTAATCTTTAGCCATCTGGGAATATAACTCTTTACCAAGCAGGAATTTATAAATCTCATCGACCTTTTTCACCGGATCGATATCCTGAAACTGATCGGGATAGAGTACTTTGCCTACATAGTAGATATCTGCTAAGGCAGTATCGAGGTTGTCGTAGTAAGCAACATAAGGTAGTTGTCCGTATACTTCTCCGTTTTTTACAGCCTTCAGGTTATTGTAGAAGCTCGGATTCTTTTGGTAGTCCTGCTTTACCAACTGATAACCACCTTCATCGATAATAATCTTATCCGGATTCCATTGAATTAGTTTCTCCTTGTCTATCGTGACAGAACCTGATTTACCAGTTACATCGGCTACATTTTTGGCATTAAGGACTTCAAGCTCAGGATAATTTCCTAAAGTGCTTTCGATGCCATGGATTCCCTTCCAGCTCAAAGCTCCCACATAAACCGTTGGTTTTTTATTATCGGGAACATCCTTGGTTCTTCTATTCATGTCCTGTTTGATTGCTTCCATGTAATCAACTATTTCTTTTGACCTCTGAGCTTTACCCATAACCACACCTATTAGATTCAAGGCCTGATACAGCTTCTGATCAAAAACCCCATCATTCATACCGGTCAGTGCTATCACCGGAATGCCCGTCTTGGTCTGTAGCTGCTCGATACCTGCCTTGTCAACAATATCTCCAGCAAAAATCACGTCCGGCTTAGCGGTAGCTAACATTTCCGCATCAGGTTCTGCAGGAAATCCGTTGCCAATGATCGGTAGATCCTTTAGTCCAGGATTGGCCAGAATGTAAGGTCTGTCGGTAGGACTCGTCTGCTGGGCTTTTTCGACACCCACTAGTTTGTTGATACCGTCTATATAGCAGTATAGCCTCATTGCCGAGCCAATGGCGACCACCCGGTTGACAGGAGCATTAATTTCCAGCTTTCTCCCTTCCATGTCGGTTACAGTAATCTTATTTGGGTTGGCAACCGTCCCTTGAGAAGTCTTTGCTGCGCAACCGTTGAGCGCAAGGCTCGCCAGAAGTAAAACTGCCATCGTCAAGCATATAAATCGTTTACGCATTTTCTCGCACCCTCCAAACTATTAAAAACATTCTTCACCTGGGGATAACGACCATTTGGTTTTGCATTCTCTCAACACTTACCGAGACCCCATACGCCTGAGTGATATTTTCTGCCGTCATCACCTCTGGGCCACCTGCCACGAAAACCTTTGTGTCCTGTAGTAACAAAAATTTGTCTGAAAAGCGCAAGGCTAGGTTAAGATCGTGCATAACGGCAATCACCGCAATATTCTTCTCTTTAGCCACGCTCTGGATGGTTTTCAATACTTCCATTTGATTTCTCAAATCCAAGTTACTGGTTGGCTCGTCCAAGAGCAGAACCTCAGGTTCCTGAGCCAAAGCCCTAGCGATGACGACTTTCTGCAGTTCCCCTCCACTCAATTCATCCAAGTAGCGCAGAGCAAATTCTCCCAGACCTGTTTTTGCCAATATTCCGTGCACCAACGCCAAGTCCGCTGCTGTCGCCTCCCACTTAATATAGGGTTTGCGACCCAAGAGCACAGCGTCAAACACGGTCAGGCGGTTGCTCTCGTAGTTTTGCGCGACATACGCCATTTTAAGGGCTATGGCTAGGCGACTAAGCTTAAACACTTCCTGTCCCTCTAACAAGATGCTTCCTTTTTTCGGAAATAAAATCTTGTTCAAAGTCTTGAGCAGCGTCGATTTTCCAGCGCCATTGTTCCCTAAAATAGATAGGAACTCCCCCCGCTGTACAGTAAAGCCTACATTCTCTAAGATTGTTCGGCAGCCATATCTGAATTCAATCCCATTCACCGCTAAGATCATCGTAGCTTAGCCCCCCTCACCAGAAGATAGAGAAAGAGAGGAGCCCCGAGAAAGGAAGTAACTGCCCCAACAGGCAAAACCACAGGCGCAATAATCCGCCTGGACAAGGTATCCGCAGCCAGCAGCAACAAGGCTCCCATCACCCCAGAAGCTGGAATCAGAAAGCGATTGTCCCCGCCAATCAATCGCTTCACTAGGTGTGGAGCTACGAGACCAATGAAGGCGATGATTCCCAAAAAGGAAACGACAGTGGCCGTGATTAAGGAGGCAAAGAACATCCCCCACTGTCTCGTCTTTTCCACGTTAACCCCTAAGCCCTTGGCAGTTTCTGCCCCACTGTCTAGGGCATTGTAATTCCAACGATTAAACAGGAAAAAGAGCAAGGATCCAAAAATTACAAAGGTCATAATCCCCAGTTCACCCCATGATGCCCGCCCAATGTCACCGAATGTCCAAAAGACGACGGCAGCTACATTGACATCATTGGTGAAATACTGCAAAAGCATGGTGCCTGCCGAAAAGAGAGATCCTAAAGCAACCCCAGCTAACACCATTGATTCCGGTGATACTCCCTTATATTGAGCCAGAAAAATAATGATCATGGTCGTAAGCATGGCTGCTATGAAGGCTGAAATTGTGACAATATAGGGGTTATTAATCAGAATCGCTCCTCCGCCTGTACTTGAAGAACTACCTGCTCCCCAGCCAATGATGGCCAGCGCAGCCCCAAAGGCTGCGCCTTGAGCAATACCAAGGGTACTCGGAGAAGCTAAGGGATTTCTGAGGATATTTTGCATGACCGCACCAGCAACCGCCAAACCTGTCCCAGCCACCATCGCTGCCAAAACCCGAGGCAAGCGGATTGACCATATGATAATCTGGGAATGTCCCTCGGTTAGGCCGAGTAAAGTCAGTAACACTTGCCAGGGCGAAAGCTCGGCTGAACCAACACTGATGGCATAGAGGGCAAGTACTGCGGTCATAGCCACCAGACCCAACAAAATTAATTTCTTCTTCCAAGTATATTTCAAATAATGAGTTATTCCGCCATCGAGCACGCTTTGATCGCTAACCAACTCAATCACCTTCCCAGCTCCAGCTTATTAAAGCCACCAAAATCCCTTACCATTTCGGCATACAAGGGCTTACCAAGCAGAAACTGATAAATTTCATCACTTTTCTTGATCGGATCAATGTCTTGGAACTGTTGAGGAAAGATAATTTTTCCTGCGTAATAGGAGTCTGCAAACGCTGTGTCAATGTTGGTGCTATAGTTATTATACGGAATTTGGCTATAAACTTGGCCCTTCTTCACTGCACTCAAAGACTGATAGAAGGCTGGATTTTTCATAAAATCATCCGTAACGACCGGATACCCACCCTCATCGAGAAATAGGATATCCGGATCCCAACTAACGATCTTCTCTTTATCGATCATAACCGTTCCACTTTTTCCCGTTTCATCAACAACGTTTTTTGCCCCAATGAACTTGAACGGCGGGTATTTGGCCTGAGTGCTTTCAATCCCAAGCTTTGCTTTCATGCTTACAGCTCCGACATAAACCTTGGCCTTGTCTCCAGCAGGAACATCTTGTGTTCGCTCTCCCAAATCCTTTTGACATTGTTTCAGATAATTCACAACGTCTTGTGCCCTTTTTTCCTTCCCGATGATCATGCCAATCAGATTTAATGAGCGGTAAGCATCTTCATTAAACGTTGCTAGAGGGCCATAGCTCAAGACAACCACTGGAATGCCCGTCTTGGCTTGAAGTTGATTTGCTTTCTCTTTATCTACGAGACTACAGACAAAAATAACCTCCGGTTTGACGGTTACCAAACTCTCCTCGTTCGGGGCAGTATCTGGTCCCCCTTGCCCAATACTGGGAAGTTTCTTCAAGTCTGGATATGCCATCATGTAGGATCTTCCGGGCGAAGGCTTTTTTTCGATCTCTTCGATACCCACCACCATAGGTGTTCCATCATCATAGGTCACCAGTCGCAACGCCCCTGGTCCAATTGCCACAACCTTTTGAACAGGTACTGATATTTCAACTTCTCTCCCGACCAAATCCGTAATTTTTTGTTTCTGAACCTTAGCCACTGTCGGAACTGTTCCCGTTTCCTTTTGCCCTGCAGTCCCTCCACATCCCTCTAAAAGCAACACCGGCATAAGCAGAGCCAACAGTAACGCCATTATTTTTCTCATTTAAGATCATCCTCTTTATATCGTAGTGCATGTCTAGACAAACTTATCGAAATTAGCTTATCTAAACATGCCATAATGTCATGTCTGGTGTGTCAACTCTTACTGAAACCTATTTTTATTTATTTAACACTAGGACTCGCGACTCATAGCTTTCCACACACTCCGGACAGGCGATGCGCCCATCACGAACACTCGCCCTCTGTTCCATTACACCTTCTCCACAGAAAGCACATTGCACCGTTGGATTGAGCTTAGGACCTTTTGGTAGCTCAAACGTGATTTCTCGCCAGTCAAAATGCTCTTCCGGCTGAGCTTCCACTAGGTGCATGGAAATCTCTTCGTGCAGCTGATTAAATTCCTCAGTCTCAGCTTGGGTTGCCGTATGGTCCATCATTTTAGGCCGCAAAGCTTGATGCCGTTCATTATCCATCGCCCCATATTTCATAGCAACACGAACACCACGCCCATCCTGACGGCGTATGAAACTAAAAACTTGCTTGCCATGATCCCTGAACATGAGATTTCCTTTGCCAAACGTACTTGAAAGTAACGTCTGCACAGCATCCACACCACAAGCATCATTCTGCACAATACTGACAATTCCACTTTTCGGATTGTACGGCTCCCCCTCTAAAGTAGGGAGCACTTTTAAAGCAATTTGAGCTGCCTGGAAGCCAATCGCTAACCCTGGGCAAACATGCCCGTGAAACTCCACACAACGTTCCCAATCCATCTTAACTAATTCATCCATCTTACATCTACTCCTTAATTTTGTTTTTTTGACTCCTTCTCTCTTTTGAAAAAAAGAGTATCTCATTAGATTCCGATAGAGAATCCAATAACACCCACACCTTGTCAAGATTATACTTTTCTCCCTGTTAAGAGATAACGCTGAGGCACATCTTCAATGGAAATATTCTCGAAGCCAGCCTCTGAGAAAATTGCGTGCATAACGTCCGCTTCCGGTATCATACAGTTGCGTACCGCACCGCCGAGAGAGGCATGCAAATCATTAATATAGTCTCTGCTATGTGGATGAAGCACAGAAACTCTACCTCCACGTTTCAGCACTCTACTCATTTCTTTAGCAGCTTGCCTAAGATCATCAAAGTGTGGAAAGGCCGAGTTACACACAACTTCATCAACTGCCTGGTCTGCCAAGGGAATATCCTCAGCATCTCCCTCCAAGAACTCTAAATTAGGCCACTGATACTTTTTCCGAGCTTCTGCCAGCATCTGAGGAGCAAAGTCGATTGCTACCACGGTTCCAGATAAACCCACAGCCTCAATCAACATCGGAATAAGCACTCCAGTACCAGTACCTAGATCAAGAACTTTACTGCCCTGAGACAAAGCAAGTTCTACGACCATATTTTTCAAGCGAAGTATTACCTCGTCTTCGATAAGGGTATCCCACTTCGCAGCCTTCTCGTCAAAATAAGCTTTTTTAGGCACATCCTGCCACCTCACTTTCTAGATTAAATAATCACAGATCCCTTTCGTTCGCGGTATACACATTCTTCTTAATCTCTTACGGATGGGTTAAATCAAGTTTCTTGAATCCGCCATAATCCTTAGCCATTTGTTCGTAGACAGGTTTACCTAAGAGGAAACTGTAAATTTCCTCACTCTTTTTGACCGGATCGATATCCTGAAATTTTTCTGGGAAAATCACTTTTCCGGCATAATATGCATCTGCTAAGGCCGTATCAAGGTTTGTTGTATAAAAATTATAGGGGATCTGACCGTAAACCTGCCCGTTCTTGACTGCACTCAGAGACTGATAAAATGCCGGATTCTTTTGAACGTCATCAAGCACTTTACTGTAGCCGCCTTCATCGATAAAGAGAATATCTGGATCCCAACTCACAAGCTTCTCACGCTCGATCATCAAACTGCCGCTTTTTCCGGTCTCGTCGGCTACATTCCGAGCCCCAATGTACATAAACGGTGGATACTTGGCTTGTGTGCTTTCAATACCCTGAGTTCCTTTCATCCCTAACGCTCCCACATAAACTTTCGGCTTCGCTGAGTCGGCAATACCTTGTGTGCGCTGTGCCAAATCCGCCTTACTTTTCTTCACGTAGCTGATTACTTCCTCTGCCCTCTGTTGTGTTCCGATAACCCTACCAACCAGATCCAAGGAACGATAAACATCCTCTTCATTGAACGTTGCCAATTGTCCATAACTTAAGACAACTACAGGAATCCCCGTCTTGGCCTGTAGGTTATCGGCTTTAGCCTTGTCCACCAGATAGGAGGCAAAAATGACATCGGGTTTGACACTCAGCAACGCTTCTTCATCCGGCATGGTATCTATACCACCCTGCCCAATCGTCGGAAGAATCGTAAGTTCCGGACAAGCAAACATATAGGGCCTTCCCGTTGGCATTTTCTTTTCCATGTCCTCAATACCAACGACTCGGTCTGTTCCATTGACGTATGCAACCAGCCTTAACGAACCCGGCCCAATGCCCACAATCCGTTGGGCGGGAATTTTCACTTTCACCTCACGTCCCACTAGATCAGTCACTACTTGTATCGTAGGATTTACTGCTCCCTGCGCGCTTGCAGAAACTTGAGCTGTCTCTGCCTTGTTGACTTCCTTTCCAGTTTGAACAGCAGAACACCCTGTCAAAGCCAGCCCTACGAGCAACAAACTGAGAAGCCAAGCACTTCCATTCATGATCCTTCTACGCATTTACATGGCCCCTTTCCCCTTCCCATTTTTATCTATCTGAAATTTTATCGCCAATTCATCATCTTTTCGGCAAACTTGAACCCACAACTCATCATTCTCCCCTTCAATCCTGACACAACAGAGCATTGCTCTTCATCATCCAATGTCCTTAATTTTCTCCATAAAACAAATCACCTCCCATCATTTGCCTCAAGTACTTGGAACGACTCGAGCTAATATTGCAGTTCTTCTTTATGAATAAAATAAAAACCATGAAGTTGACTCTAACGAGTCAAACCTCCATGGTTTTTGCAAACACCTTCTTGGTCTTGCTCTGCAATATAATTTACTCAATAATTTTTACATTCTACAATCGTTTGCGAATTCCTGCCAAATAGTTCCTTGCTATAAAAAAATTAATTATTTTGCCAAAAAATCCCCACAATCTGATTTTATTCTACTGGATGAGCGCCTGAATCCTCCATCTACTAAATCATCTCAGGATATCTTACGAGTCATAACTCACTTCAGCGAAACAAAAAACGTTCTCTCACGAGAACGCCTTATCAATCCTTAGATAATTGCCTGCTATCATAGGAATGCCATACGTTTAATAAATCATAAAGGTTTAACCGTAAGTCGTTCCTCCACTTCATTCACCAGAGCTTCAATCTGGTGGGGCAGAGGGATACGTGGGACTCCCACGAGCAGAATGTTTCCACGTTGTATCGGAATAAATAATTTAGTCGCTTTACTGACAGAAATAGCCATAGCCATTGCGGGAGTGATTTCCCCCAACAAACCATAAACAATCATCACTGCGATCGATCCTACAATAATGTCTACCCTATCCGCATTATAACAAATCGCAGACTCCCCTGATGCGCCTTCTGTAGCCCCGGCGCGTAACATTGCTCCGGTAGCAAGCGCATTCGTTCCCAGCGCAAGGATATACAGTTCAGGAATTCGTTTGCGTAACTGCTCTACAATATGCTTGCCAATACCGCCGCCCTGTCCATCAATAACTGCTATCCGCATTATACCGGCCTCATTCCTTCTCAATATATGCGGGGAAAATTTTCCCCTTTTTCGTCCAAGAACATACTCACTCCAGCTTGTTGCGCCAATTCATATAACGTCGTCGCCACGCCGCCACCGGTAGAATCTCTCAGGCATTACTAATGAAAAAAAGACCATGAAGTTGACTCTAACGAGTCAAACCTCCATGGTCTTTGCAATCACCTTCATGGTTCTGCCTTACAGTTTTATTCATTTAACTAATCTAATTCTACAAAACATTTGCAGATTCCTGCTTAATGTTTGTTATTCAAAAGAAATGTTCGTTCTTTTTATCGCTTCGCGAACACTCATCAGATCAATTTGTCCAAAGTTAAGATCCATAGCTCTTGACTCTACATCTCGAATGAGTTATACTAAAAACATAGAACTTATTCATTATGAAAAATGAGGCCATGGAGGTCTTGACCTGACGTTATGTCTGGTCATTATTTCCATGGCTTTTTCATTTTTCCAAGGAGGTGATTAATGGCAATATTAGCTCCGGTCAGATGTCATTCCATAGTGTAATGGAGTGAATTCGACGTTCCAAAACGCCTTCAAAATCTTCTTGCATCTTACGTCCGAATATGTCAATTCTTAATTCCTAAGGAGAGTTTTAGCTCCTCTCCTTACGGAAACTTCAGACCCAATGATATTCTGATCTTACCGTCACGATATCATTGGGTCTGAACCTTAACTTGAAAGGAACCTTTCCAGGCAACTACTTTATGGACTTGTTCTGGTAAAGCTTTTATAATTAGTAAAAGAAGGAGCTGACTGAAATGTGTGAATCAAACGCCTATCTCAAAGATGGAGAAAACGAAGTATTGCTCATGGAGTCGGTTGATATCATCGAACCCTATGAAAATGGTCTTAAACTAATGGATATCTTCGGAAAACAACTATTTATCAAGGCCAAAATTAAAGACATGACCCTTCTCAACCACCGTATTATTTTAGAAGAAATCTGCATTCCATAACATAAAAGTCCTTGCGATAGGGATGAATTTTTGGAAGGGTTTAATATCGGAAATAATAACAATGACTCCTCTAAAAAAATGACTATGAAACTGACTCAGTAAAATCAGCTTCATGGTCATTTTCTCTGACCTCCTACTTGCGATCACATTACATTCGCCCCTATATGGGGTTTGCGCCCCAAGAGCACAGCATCAAAGACGGTCTGGGGTTGATGTCGTAATTTTGTGCGACATACGCCCATTTTAAGGGCTTATGGCCAAGCGACTGACACTTCCACATCCGGCAAAAGCAACACCAACAGAAGCAGAGCCAACAGTAACGCCATCATTTTTCTCATTTAAGATCATCGTCTCTATATCGCAGTGCATTTCTAGACAAACTTATCGAAATCAGCTTATTTAAATATGCTGATTTGAGGACTTGCGACTCATATTTTTCCACACATTCCGGACAAGAGATGCGACCATCACGAACACTCGCTCGCTGTTCCATTACGCCCTCTCCACAGAAAGCACATTGCACCGTCAGATTGAGTTTAGGGCCTTTGGGTAGTTCAAATATGATTTCCCGCCAGTCGAAATGCTCTTCCGGCGGAGCTTCCACCAGGTGAAGGGAAATTTCTTTGTGTAGCTGATAAAATTCCTCAGACTCAGCTGGGGTTGCTGTATTGTCCATCACTTTGATCCGCAGAACTTGATGCCGCTCATTCTCAATCGCCCCATATTTCAGAGCAACACGAACACCACGCCCATCTTGACGGCGTATGAAACTAAAAACGTGCTTGCCATGATCCCTGAACATGAGATTTCCTCTACCAAACGTACTCGATAGTAACGTCTGCACAGCATCCACGCCACAAGCATTATTCTGCACAATGCTGACAATCCCACTTTTAGGATTGTACTGATCTCCCCCTAGAATCGGGAGCACCTTTAAGGCAATCTGAGCAGCTTGGAAGCCAATCGCTAACCCTGGACAGACATGCCCATGAAACTCCACACAACGCTCCCAATCCCTCTTAACTCGCTCGTCCATCTTTTCATCCACTCCTTAATTTTTAGTTTTTACAACTTCTCTCTTTGTTAAAAAAAGAGCATTTAATCATCCAATTCCTTTATATTTTCTCCATAAAAAAATCACCTTCTATCGATAGCCTAGGGTACTAGGAACAACCAAGTCGAGATTTCAATTCTTCTTTCTTTAGTAAGCAATATAAAAAACCATGAAGTAGACTCTAACGAGTCAAACCTCCATGGTTTTTGCAAACACCTTCATGGTCTTGCTCAGTTTGGTTATTAATCCACAGCTAAGTAAATTTCAATTATTTAATATTAAAAACCTTGTCAAGTTGGGTAAGTTTGATCAGATGCAAGGGTAGCCCTTGAGCACCTGTCAGCACAACCCTACCCTTGGTGCGTTTATTAATAGTCACTAACGTTCCTATTCCCGAACAATCGATATAGGTAAGTCTGGAAAGATCCATCCTAAGGTCCGTCACTCCTTGTTCAATTATTACAAATAAATCATCTCTTAGTAACGACGCATCTCTAACGTATATTTTGTCCTTCAAAGAAACCGTCGCATGGTTTCCGCTGACTTCAATCGAATGTTTCATAATTTTTCTCCTTTAATCCGTATATAATCGTGAACTGTAAGATTTTTAAAGACTAATTTATTAACTTTGCTCTTCATTGCTGCAACGACACCATAATAGTTAATCGGTAGCATGGGCTATGACAAATAGAGTACCTACCGCTTTTTTGACTCTCTAGATACTACCCCTCTGTGTGAATCATGCCTATGTTAGCTCGATTTAAAAAGCGTCACCAATGTCATAAACATTGGTGACAAAGAAGGAGGAATGTATTAGGAAGTATATCGAATTTCGCTCAGAAAATTCAATATACAAAATACACACTAAGATATCGTCAATTTTGTCCCTCTGATTAACAGACAAGACATTGTCGTCGTTATCGAGCATTTTCCTTTCAAGAAAAGAAAAAACCATGAAGTTGACTCTAGTGAGTCAAACCTCCATGGTTTTTGCAAAACCTTCATAGTCTTGTCTTGAATTATTTTTTTATTAGTAGCATTATTCGATGAATTATATTCTACACTGGTTTGCGAATTCCTGCCAATTGTTCCTCTTTGTAAAAAATTATTATCACACAGGATCACTATGGAGAGTACCATGTGATCATTTCATTAAGCCAAATTTGACTTTTATCCTGTCTAACTTTCTTAACCAAGGCTTTGTCAACACCAAAAGAAAGATGAAGGTTGACAAGGCATTAGTCAAATCAAACCAAAAACTTGATAGGTAAGCCGCTATGATAGCTTGCCAGGTAATTGGATTAACAAATCCGATAATAAACCACAGATTCATAACCCAGCCAAAGGCAAACCCTGATAATAGCCCGTAGATCGATAAGCTTAATTTTCCTTTGAGAAAACCTGACTTTCCCAGTATACCTGCGCCAAAACCGATCATTCCCCAACAGAACATTTGCCATGGGGTCCAAGGGCCTTGTCCAAAAAATAAATTCGAGGCTACTGCAGCTATAGCACCTGTCAAAAACCCTGCCTCAGGTCCGAACGCCAGAGCTGTTATTATGATAATGGCCGATGTCGGCTTAAAATTGGGAATGGGGGCAAAGGCGACCCGTCCCAAGGCCGCCAGAGCAGCCATAACAGCAATAACAACTAATTCCCGGGCTTCAGGCCGACGTTTTTCAAACCTTAAGAAGAACGGAACCATCGCCACGATCATGAATATCACACTTAATAAACCGTAGTTCTTATCCCCGCTTAACGTTGATAACACCAACAACAACGGTAATAAAAGGATTAACAGAATTCTTACTACTTTTGTGTACTTGCTTAGACACTGATCTTGCATAGTGCTATCACGTCCTCACAAGTCACTGCCTTGGGGAATATTCCTCTGGCCATTCGGTTGGCAGCGGTTGTATAAAAATTGTTTCCAGCGAAAAAATCTTTAGATTCTCCTGCTGATACAATATCTCCGTCAAACATCATGGCACATTGATCAGCATACTCCGCCGCGAATTCGATATCATGAGTAACTATCACTATCGCCACATCTTGACTGCCTAACTTTTGAAGTATTTCCCCTAATCCTTCTTTAGATTCAGCATCAAGCCCCTTTGTCGGCTCATCTAGTAATACTATCTTGGGTTTCAATAACAAAAGTTTGGCTAGCGCCACCTTTTGTTGCTCTCCACCACTTAAATCGTACGGATGTCGTGCGAAAAATTTAGTGATTCCCAATTCTTTGGCAATCCTGTCAATTTCCACTCTGAGGATATCTTTATCCAGTCTAAAAACAGTTGCCACCTCTTCTAGATCCGCTAAGACGGTATCACAAACAAATAAGGCCCTCGGATTTTGAGGTAAAAGAGCGATATTGTTTCGGTAAAGCTCTTTAGCTTGGAAAGCTTCTATTTTTTTACCGTTAATGAGAACCTTTCCTCGATACTGTTTTAGTAATCCTGAAATCACTCCTAACATGGTCGTTTTACCGGTTCCGTTGCCGCCTAACACACAGAGTATTTCCCCCGAGTAAACACTAAGCGAAAATCCCCGCAAAATGTCATTCCCTTCCTTGGAATACTTGAACCATATTTCTTCGGCTTTAATTACAGGCAATTGCTTTGGTGTTCGATCCTGAAAATGATTATCTAATACCCTCTCCACTGAGATCATATATTCGTCGAGCCATTTTCTCCCATCCCTCACACTTAAAGGACAATAATTACCCAACCTTATTTCGCTATAAATCCGAATCGCCGAAGGCAACCCTTTATACATAGAATGTTTATAATTTCTATTCGCCAATAGTTTGGCTGTTTGCTCTGGCGTATCCAAACATACTATTTCCCCTTTTTCCATAACCACAATTCTATCCGCCATCAGGAATACCTCTTCAAGTCTATGTTCCGTTAAAATTACAGTAACTGCTAATTCTCTATTTATTTTGGCTATAGTCGCCAGAAAATCTTGCGCCGCAATGGGGTCGAGCTGAGCCGTCGGTTCATCCAAAATGAGTAGTTTTGGCTGCATGGCCATCACCGAGGCTAAATTCAAAAGTTGTTTTTGCCCGCCGGACAATTCATCAACAGATTTTCTAAACCAGCCATCGATGCCAAAGAAGCTCGCCATTTCTGCCACCTTACGACGAATTTCTGACGTACTTAGCCCTAAATTTTCAAGTCCAAACGCCAGTTCATGCCAAACGGTATCTGTCACTAGCTGAGTTTCAGGATTTTGCATCACAAATCCAATTTCAGAGGCTGCAATTCTTTGATCTAATTTTGCAATATCTACCCCTCTATAATATACCGCACCAAGCTTACTACCATGTGGTGTGATCTCACGCTTAATATGTCGTAAAAGAGTGCTCTTACCACAGCCTGACACGCCACAGACTAAAACAAACTCACCTTCGTTAATATCTAAATTCACACAATTAAGTGCTCTTTCCTTGATATTAGGATAGGAAAAGCTTAAGTTTTCTATTTGTAAGAACGCCATTTGCCACTCTCCTTGACTTCAATAATAATAGGTAGAAAAGCTAATCCAGCAAATACTAGGTAAAAAACAATAGCCTGAGTTGATAAATTCAAAGGCCTGATGGACGGATAAAATTGCATTGTCCCATAGCCCAAAAAATATCCTACAAAACATATTCCCGCTAGTACGCTAATTACGCCTAATACTAAACCATCCCGCTTATCAAATTTAAAAAGTGAAAATGTCGTTCTATTTTTCAGTCCATATCCCCTAGCCTTCATCGAATCAGCCGTTTCAATTGCATCCTCCATTGACCAGCTCAACAGTATGGATATTACCCGCATCCCTTTTTTCAATCTCTCGATTAGATTTCCTGTCCTTCGATCCAACCCGATCGTATGTTGTGCATTGGATATTGTCTTTAATTGATATTTCAGTTTTGAAATCATTCTATTGGTCATTGTGATGAGCAGGGCTACCGCCGGAATAAACTTAGCAAACAAATATAGAAATTTATCCGCTGTAATAACTTTATTGTAACAAGAGAACCAGACAATAATGGCGATCAGCGACGCCGCTGAACATATTCCATACAGCATAGCTTCTAAGGTAATCGGATTGTCCATGAAGAAAAACAACGTTGTGTTTCCTCTATGATTGAATAAAGGATTGCTAATGGCGATTAATAAGAACATGGGCAGGTAAAATAAGAGACTTAACTTCAAGCCCCTTCGACCATTTAACATGAGTGAGAAAATAAGAGCTGAAATTAAGGTTACCCCTAAAAAAATCGGCTGCCTAAAAAGCATCGTAAAGGCAAACATCACTGCAAAAAATGCAAAGCTAACTGATGGATGAAACGCTGAGAATGCTCTGTTCAAATGCTGCTCTCTCCCTTACTTCCGTAGCCACTTTCTCCCGATCACTTCTGTACTAAATCTTTACCCATATCACAGGTATAATTCCATTCAATGGCGTCACCATTGTTAAGCTTAGTTTGGTTACACCCATAGTTCGCATTCACTTTGTTGACACTATACATCCAGCCACTTAACGGTCCGCCGTCAAACTCATAAAGACCATTAATCCCTCGAATATAAGTCGTACTTTGCGAGCCCTTATACACCAATTGAATTTTATGCTCGCGAGTCGCCCGTTGCAGAACACTGAAAACTGTTTCCCCGTCACTTATTTCCACTCTGGTTACGGGAAGAATAACACCGTCAGACGGCACAACTCCTTGAAATTTTTCCTTTTGGGCTAGTCCTTTGTCCACCGCTGTCTGACAGTTGATGGCAATAGTAACGGTGGGCTTAACGGGTGCAGTCGGTTGGGTAACCACAGGTTGCTGACTAACGCTGGAAGCGATGGTGCTGGATGGTTGGGCTAAAGCCGATGCCTGATTGGCACTAGAGGTGGTAGATGGAGACAGAGAATTTGCTGGTGGAGCAGACGCAGAATTAGCAACGCCAGTCTGATCGGAGGTCTTGTCCTGAGTACTTTTAGCAACATCTGGTATATTTTGTGAGCTATGTTCGCCGACTTGCCCTGCAGTCGCCTCATTTGTCTGAGAATGCCCGGAATCGGTGATCGCCGCTCCCCCGTTTGCCATTTCACCAGACATAGCACTACTGTTTGGCAAATTGGAACTCTTGTTGTCCGCTCCACAGCCCGTAACAAGTAATAAATTCAGAATTACAAAGATCAATAAGAACGCTCTCCATTTTTTCAGGTTAATTCCTCCTTACATAATGTATAGTATTACTATCCCCTATCCGACATAGTCATATTAAGGATGGGGGTGGGCAAGTGCAGTTTAATATAGGCCAATTGTTATTTTTGACGTTTATTATTCACATAATTGATACGTTTGCTTACTCCGTGAGGCTTAACTCTGTCAAAAGTGGGCAATTCGCCTTGTCTACGACCTTCTTTAGCATATTTTATTTAATTTCTCTGATAGCACATACTCTGCAAGCCCCTTTGCTTGGAGGTCTGATGGACAGATCCCTCAGTCAAAGTATTGATCCCCTGCCTAGTATCCGTAAGGTCATCTGGGTAGCAACAGCCGGAACATTTTTCGGCATAATCTTAACTCCCACTTTTTTGAAAAACTTCTTTAGAGCAGTGAATAATCTTGAACGGACAGGCTCCGTGTCATCCGTTGTTATTGATGCTTTAAAATTTCGCACTATCCGTAGATTTATCGAAACTATTACTTTGCCTTCCAAAGAAATGGTAGATCAGCTGCCGTATCACAAAATACCTACTGATTTGATAGTTCTTAATGTGCTTGTCACCGGAATTTATACCATTGGAGTGATGTCAGCTTATTATGCAACTTTACTGGTTGTTGCTCAGCATCGCCTGGCAGCTTCAGCCTCGGCAGGAATCATTAATACCGCCGCCAATATTATCTTTATGCTTTTTATTGATCCCAAATCATCGATTATTACTGATCAAGCTTATAAGGGAAATCGACCCTATGAAGATGTCAAAGCTCTTGTCGTTATGTTAATGAGCGCCAAGCTTTTAGGAACTCTAATGGGCCAAGTGCTCCTTCTCCCGGTAGCCAACGCTATTGCCAATATTTATAAGTGATTACAGGAGCTTTGGCGGCTGGCCTATTAAGGCCTCCGCCAAGCTCCTAGCGTTAGACTGAGAATGATTCTAGTTTCCGGCATTAACCGAAGAGGTCGGAACAGTCAGGGTTTTCTCGGGACGAAAATCATATAAGGAATTCTTTCCATCCTTTAATCTTACATAAGAAGCTAAGGCAAGCAGTGCTTGCTGGGACGCAGTGTTATCCGAATTTCCAGTTAAAAGATGTTTAAAACCACCGTCCGCGGATCTAAACTGAAGCAAGGCACTTAATAAAGTATTGTTATTTTTAATGAACAGCGGGTTGGTATCACTATCGATCCCTAGTGAAGACAAAGCAATCATTGTTTGACTAACGCTTTCACTACTCTCGGTGCCACTAGATTTGAAGCCTCCCTCCGAGTCCTGCAGTGCGGCTAAACAAGCTACAGCCTTATTAACAACAGCTTGCACTTCCGGATGGCTATCTGAATCATAAAGGGCTAAAGCCTGAAGAGCCATCGCCGTAATATCCGGATCACTACTACCAGTTCCGTCTAGGGAAAATCCGCCATCAGACAATTGCTTGTTCAGAATGATTTTTAGCAATTTTTCCGGCGTCCATTGAGCCGTCGAAGGTAAATTATAATCATCGCTGTTCAGAGCAATCAAGGCAAAAATCGGCCCATTGATGCCCTGAGCTTCAATGTCTTGATAATTCGCTATCTTAGCAATCAAATCTTTGCCACCGAAATTGCGGGGATCTCCTTTGGCGGCCTCTACTGCTAGGCTTATTCTAACCAGATCGGTAACTTTCGGATTGACGGAGTTCCAATCTTGGACGATATACTTTTCGTTAGCTGACAGATAAGCAGACAAGCCGTCGTAGAGGTCAAGCCGCCCCAGGCCAACGGTGGGCCAATTATAGACAGTGGGATCAATGATTTCACCCGAAGCCGCTTGCGTAAAGGCCGCTTGGATAGTAGCCTTTTCCCAGGTTGCAAGATCAGTTATTGTCGCATCCACCTGCTGGCGTGTTGTAACTCCTTGCTCGGACTGAATAAGGTTTGGAACCAGGGAACGCATCTTGTTTTCTTGATCCGCGCTGATTGTCCCTTCCCCTCCAACAAGGATCAAATCGGAGATGGTACCTTTGTTGATGGTCAGAAAATTCGAAGTGGTTTCTGGTAAGGTATTGTCAACCATAATAACCGGGGAAAAAGAATGTGCAGCCAAATTCCCAGCGGTTAAGGCATCAGCAAAATTCAAACCTGTCACTACATAAACTTGGTCCGTATTCAGGTTTAACCCCTGGGCTATGGCCGTCGCAGTCGCATAATGGTCACTTCCGCCGTAGCGTATCACTCCCGGCAAACGCTGAGCAATCTCTTCCGATACGACGTCACTGCCCCCCACCACAATTGTGGAACTGACTTTTTGTGTTTGCAGTGCCTGAACTGTAGGATCAGGAAGAACCATACTTTCCGTGAAAAGAATCGGGATTCCTTTGTAAGCAGCATAACTAGAGGCAGCGAGAGCATCAGCATAGTTATCTTCGCCACCGTTGGCAAGGATAGCTTTACCTGTCGTGCCCAAAGCAGTGGCAATAAGAGCAGCCGTGCTATAGCGGTCCGGACCGCCGTAGCGCAGCACATTGTCCGCTCCGTAGACTTTTTCCAGCCCAGCTTGGATAGCCTGGGAAATGACGGCTGTACCTCCGATTAGTGTAATCTTTTTAGGTTCCAATTTTTGTATTTCTGCCAGTGTTGACGGAGTAAGCGTGTCTGTCTCCGTTAATAGGATGGGAGCGTAGAGCTTAAAGGCGAGAGGAACGGCAGCCAGAGCATCGGGAGACGCATAGGCGTTAACCAGTACCACATTGTCTGCTCCAGCTTTCCAGCCCTCTGCAGCCACTGCGTTTGCTGTTTCAAAGCGGTCAGTACCCGCTAGGCGCATGGGCACACTAGAAGTATCTGCCATTACCGCATAGGTAGAAAAGTGATAAGTAGGCATGGATATGGTCTTGGTGTCCAGGTTAAAAACACCACCCAACTTAACCCAGTCGTTTTTGACCGTATCCCACCAATAGATGGCCAGTTGTTGGGTAGTGATCCCGCTGGGAAGATCTCCTGAGGCGACAGGAAAACTAATGTCAACGGGCGCATTAAACTGAACAGAATCTTCCTGAACAGCACCTGAAGAGTTTTTAAGACCGAACTGGCGCTGGTACTTATGAGGATTGATTACTATAGCACCTGTATTGGCCTTAGGTGGAGTAGTCACCTTGCCTATCTCAACTGTGAATGTAACCGGAGTACTTTGATTACTGACCGCTCCCGGCGGCACAGTTAGTTGAACTCCGTCTGTCGCCTTTAGGACAACCTGCTCAGTAGCTGACGGGCTTACGGCAGGAGTGGTGCCAGGCAGTCTAGCATCAGCCTGCTGCTGGGCTGTGACATTATTCAATCCTGCTAATATTTCTTGGTTACTTTGACTAGTTGATTCGGTAGAACCCACCGGATTAGATACTGTTGGCTGTGATGGATTTGCTGCCGTCCCGCCGGTTCCACTGCTGCTACCTGTTCCTGCACCACTGTTATCCGGAGCCCCGATATCCTTGCCCATATTGGTTGTATAGCGCCAGGCCACTGCATCACCATTTTTTAAAGTAATTGCCGCTGCACCTGCACTTGGATAAACACCATTTACGGAAAACATCCAACCGCTCGTTGGACCATCGGTCCCTGCGTTTAGCCCATTAATCCCACTGACATAAAAGGAAGAGCCTGCCCCAGTAATAGTCACCTGGCCTTGGCCAAGCTTCTTGACCAAAATAGAATAAGCCGTATCACCACTTTCCAAGGGCACAGTTGTCGACGGAAGCAGAATTTGTCCGTTCTTTCCGACCACTGTCAAAGTAATATTACTTTGGACAGGCGACACAGAACCTCCGCCGCCTGATGGCGTAGTATCGGAAACCGTTATCTGCAAAGTCTGTGGATTCCCGGCACTAAAGTTGAAAGTCAGAGTTGTCGTTCCTGTCGGCTGTTGGGCCAAGTAGCCCTTGCCAATGGTAATACTGCTGGCGGTCGTTACCGTGTAGTCGCTCCCTGCCGTCAGCGTAATCCCACCATTAGTTATACTGTTTAATGTGTCGTTT
>JARLHW010000102.1 GCA_031292075.1 Desulfosporosinus sp. | reverse complement strand
TTTTCCGAGATGAGTGGATAAGCATAGTCCGCTCAATTTTCAATTCCCGTAAACAAGACTCCTTACGTTTACTTATGTTGCTGCTTGTCGGAACCATTCCGGCTGCCCTAATCGGGTTCATTTTTGAAAAACGTCTTACTCTTCTATTCAGCAACGTAACTATTGCGGCCAGCTTTTTAATTGCCAATGGCCTGTTATTATATTTTGGCGAGAAAATGAAATCTCGCGGCGAGAAAAACATCAATGATTTAAGCTATGGACAGGCATTAATCGTGGGCTTATTTCAATCTTTAGCCTTGATTCCTGGTTTCTCCCGTTCTGGCGCTAGTATGACCGCAGGGTTTTGGATGGGACTCAAACACGAAGAATCTGCTCGCTTTTCTATGCTCTTAGCTACCCCGATTATCGCAGGGGCGAGCATACTGGAGATACCTAAACTGGTAAAAAACGGGTCCCGCGGCTTACTCCTTACCTCCCTGAGCGGTGGCTTATTAGCAGGGATATTTGCTTATATTGCCGTTACTATCTTGATGCGTTGGTTTAAAAGGAAAGAAATTAACGCCATGTGGCCATTTGCTTATTATTGCTGGATTGTCGGCGGGTTAGTTTTACTGACTCACTTAATTTGATTTATTAGATGAGATAAGTTGCAACTGTTGCGCTAAGTCTACAGCTTGACCAGTGAATACAAATAAAACGCCCTCCTCATTGAAATAAATGCGGAAGGGCTTATTTGTTGCATGACAAGGTAAGCAAGGATGGTTTTAAAGATCAAGGGAATTGCGTTCACCCGAATACAGAGAGAGGAATATCTCTAGTGTTCTACATGAATTTTAATGGAGTTTTAATATTGACGTGTTAAAATCATTTAATACCACTCTAATTTAATAAAATAACTTAAAAAGGAGGTTATTTTCATGCAAATTTCATCAATGCAAGGTCTAAGTGCTACATCATTACAAAATCAACAGAATCAGCTTTATAGTCAAATAAAAGGTTTGAAGAATAAAGATGCCAAAGCAAATTCCGCACAGATTCAGCAGCTTCAACAAAAATTGAACACGCTTCTCCAACAGAAAGTACAGCCGGCAGCACAAGCTCAGCCGCAAATACAAGCACAAGTTCAATCAGTTGGATCCAAAGAACCCACTAAACAGCCGCAAGCGCTTGAACAAACTAATATTACATCCCCGACCACTTCAACAGACGTCCCAACCGGAAAAAATGTAGACGCGAAAGTTTAAATTTATCCTAATACCGGACCACACGTTAAACGGGTGGTCCGGCTTTAGCCCTATAAAGGCTTGTTACTGGTAACGCCTAAAGGCGTAGTTTCGCAACCCATTGCTACTTGCTACCCATAAAGGGGGCCTTACGATTGCTCCTTTATATTATCTTCGATCCGCTTCGACCTGATTTTTAATGTACTTTTTGATCTGTTCCTCATTCTTTCCCACCGTATTGACATAGTAGCCTTTCGCCCAGAAATGTCGATTGCCTTTCTGCCTAGACTCTGGGTGTGTCTATAAATATCATTAGTACACTATTCTCTTTTAAGTATCCCATAAATTCAGAGACACTTAGTTTAGACGCTATCTTAACACATAGATGCACATGATCGATACAGACACTTCCTTTTACTATTGAAACCCATTTACTGTGGTAGAGGACTGATTTATAGGAGGTCTTTCCTTGAATACATTTTGGTCAAAAAACATTTTTGGAATAGATTCATTGAAAACAATCCGCGATTTTCGCTTTAACACCAGATTTTCTGAACTGTATTTACAAGTATTACCTATACAACGTGGTATGAAATTACTTGACTTGGGATGTGGGCCAGGTTCGTTTACAAGATGTATCTACGACTGGTTTCAAGGGGATTTACACGTTGAAGGACTTGATTTAGACAATGGCTATATTGATTTTTGCACTGAGATAGCCGCGCGGGATCACTACAATATTACATATACCGTCGGTGATGCCTGTAAAACAATATTTTCTAATGAGAGCTTTGATATCACCACATCATACACAGTGGCACAACATGTGGAAAACTCATCTTTTTTAAAAGAACAATATAGAATTTTAAAGAATGGAGGCTATATTGTCATAATGGATGTAGGAGGATATAACGAAAATATAGTTAGTCAATTAGAGGTAATCCCAATTTCTCGGGAGGAATTTAACATACTAGTTGCGCTTAAAATTGTTGATGAACAGAATAATATTATAAAAGCGGAAAGACATAATAAACATAAAAATTCTGATCATATGACTATGAGCCTCTTGAACGATATGGGTTTTACTGACATTCTACATCAAAAGATAAAAATATTTGGTAGTCCAGATAATCCACAATCCGATGATTTTTCGAGACTAATAATTAATAATTTTTATTCTCATTACATTGACCTAGCAATTTCGATTCTAAACACTGATAACAGTGACGATATCAAACATATTGCGAATCTATATATTGATTTGGTAAACGAGAGAAAAGCAAAACGTATTAAAATGTACGAAAACAATAAAAAACTATGGGATAGTATCGAAACAGATGTGAATATTATTATTGCAAAAAAAGGCGCTATTTAATAAATTGGGCATCACTGAAGGAGAATTTTGCTATAGAACCAAATTTAAGAGGTAAAGTAAAATTGTCAACTATTTTCTCTTTCAACATATAAGCACTCAACGTGATTGCTAACCCGACTAATCGAGCACACCACGCACGTAGGCGTTACTTCATTGAATGTTGAGCGTTAAGTATGTGCGAAATAATTAAACAAAATTAACCAATATTTAGGGGGCGTCTTCTGGATAAAGAAGGTGCTTTTTGCTTTTATATTTTGCTCTATTATAATTAGGAAATAATATATCAGCTTTTCTTAAAAAGGATAACAGAACGCCCGTGGTAGAGCGCCTAACGTCACATGTTTGTATAATAATGTAAAACATTTAATTTACCCCTTACTCCTATGGCAAAGATTTACTACATGAGGCGAAAGCAATACTGTAGTTGAGCCGGACATACTAAGGAAGGCGTTTAGTTTTCATGATTGGACTGATGTAAGCGTTACTAAAAAGAATTGAAACTGCTACTTATAAAACAAGTAAGGAGACGAACTATGGAACATAAGTATATCGAAATAGTAGGTGCACGTGTTAATAACTTAAAGAATATTAGTTTGAAAATTCCCAGAAATAAGATAACAATTTTTACTGGAGTGTCAGGGTCGGGCAAGTCATCGATTGTATTTGAAACGATTGCTCAGGAAGCTGGCCGGCAATTAAATGAAACCTTTAGCAAATTTATTCAAATTTATCTACCTAAGCATGGTCATCCAGATGTTGATGCAATCGAAAACTTATTGTTGGCGATTACTGTTGATCAAAAGAGGATAGGCGGCAACTCACGTTCAACTCTTGGTACGATAACGGACATCAATCCATTACTCAGACTGCTATTCTCACGAATCGGGCAGCCGCATATTGGCCCTTCGAATTATTTTTCGTTTAATGACCCAAATGGAATGTGCAAGACTTGTGAGGGGATCGGAAGGATTGTTACGCTGGATCTTGACAAAGCTTTGGATAAAGAAAAGTCGTTGAACGAAGGGGCGATTTTGTTGCCGGGCTATAAACCTGGTAATTGGCAGTGGAAAATGTATGCTTCTACAGGCTTTTTTGATTGTGACAAAAAAATTAAGGATTATTCGGAAGAGGAATACGACAAGCTTGTATATTGTAAACCGGAAAAAATCAATTCGGTCATTGAAGGAATCAACATCACCTATGCAGGTCTTGTTGAGAAATTCATAAGTTCGAACATCAAAACCGAGTTTGAAAAATCGGAGGCATCAAAGAAGAAAATTGAGCCATTCGTCACTGAAACGCAGTGCCATGATTGCGGGGGCAAACGATATAACGAAAGTGTTTTATCGTCGGAGATTAAGGGATATTCAATAGCAGATTTTTCGGCTATTCAGGTGGATGAGCTTCTGGAATTAATAGAAAAAATTAATGATAATAGCGTAAAACCTATTATTAATAATCTAACTGAGCGGTTAAACGATTTAATTCAAATAGGGCTTGATTATGTAAGCTTGGATAGAGAAACTTCTACATTATCCGGTGGGGAATCACAACGTGTTAAAATGGTCAAGCACCTTACCAGCAGCTTGACGGATGTCATGTATATTTTCGATGAGCCAAGCATCGGATTACACACCAGAGATGTGCACAGGCTTAACGATCTGCTGGTTAAATTGCGAGATAAAGGCAATACGGTAATCGTGGTAGAGCATGACCCTGATGTCATAAAGGTTGCCGATTACATCGTGGATGTTGGGCCACAAGCAGGCACAAACGGCGGTAGAATCATGTTTGAGGGCAGCTATAGCGACCTTCTGAAATCCAAGACACTTACAGGAGAATATATCGGAAGGAGCTCGCCGATTAAGAGTAAGCCAAGGACAAGTAAGGATTTCTATGAAACGAAAAAGAGTATTTTACACAATTTGAAAAATGTCAGTTTACGAATACCTAAAGGTATATTCACTGTTGTTACAGGAGTTGCCGGTTCCGGCAAATCTACGCTCGTTAATGGTGTCTTTGCGAAGGAATTTAAAGATGCCATCATTGTCGACCAGTCCACAGTCAGCACAAATTTGCGTTCGAATCCGGCGACCTTTACTGGAATAATGGATCAAATACGTAAATTATTTGCTGATGAAAACAAGGTAAGCGCCGGATTGTTCAGTTATAATTCAGAGGGTGCCTGTGAGGCTTGTAAAGGGCGGGGTTATATAGAAACAGATCTTTCCTTTATGGATTCAGTTGAAACCATCTGTGAGGAATGCGGCGGCAAACGGTTTAAGCACGAGGTTTTGGAGTATATGTATAATGGCGGGTCGATTGTTGAAGTGCTTGAAATGACAATTGCTGAAGCCGTTGACTTTTTTATACAAAAGGAAATCAAAAACAAGCTGAAGTATATAGTCGAGGTCGGTCTTCATTACATGACATTGGGACAGCCGCTAGACACCCTTTCCGGCGGAGAGTGTCAGCGCTTAAAGCTTGCCAAGGAATTAAGCAAAAAGGGCAATATCTATATAATGGATGAACCCACAACTGGCTTGCATATGTCTGATATTACCGGCATTTTGACCATTATTGACCGTCTTGTTGACAAGGGCAACACAGTTATTGTCATAGAACACAACCTCAATGTAATTCGTAATGCCGATTGGATTATTGACGTAGGTGTTGAGGGCGGCAGCGGAGGCGGACAAATTCTTTTTGAAGGAACACCTGGTAATTTGAGAAACTGTAAAGAATCGATTACTGCAAAATACTTATAGACCAGTGGGAGTTTATTCCCCCTTCCCCCCTTAACTATGCAGCACTATGTCATGCTGCAAAGAAATCTTCTTTACACTTGTATTCTTATATTGCGAATCAGAAAGAAAAATCAACTTAGCAGGGTATTTTAGATGTTCTGCTATAAAAATATTAGATTTTCAACCATCAGTTGTGACAGAGCCTTTTTTAATTAATGTAATTTTACGTGGACTTTTCTCTTTCGAGACTAAGGAATATTTCAATAAGATCCATTCTTTGTTACTTTTGAGAAGTGAAATACGGGCATCTACTCTAAATAAGCTCTTGCAAATTCCTTCAAGGTGTTTTCTATAATATACAGGTAATACACAAAAGTGACTGAAAACCGCTATACTCAACAACTATCAATTCTCAAAACAATTGCATGTAAAACAAAAAAACCTCAAACCTGCATGGTTTGGGTTTTTTTAATTATAAGACTCTGTAAAAACCCAAGAATTTTAATGGGTAATAGACAACATCCTAGGGGCTTTCACTTACTTTTAATAATTGGATATGATGGATTAAAACTAGGACGGGTGCCCGACGGTACACGCAATCATGTTATGAATGAAACACGTTCTTACTACTTGGCAGGCATATTTTAACTGAACTTATAGATATGTTTGATAAGATTAAGGCCTTGCGATATAATGCGTGGGCTGATTTTCCGACCGAAACAAATGCATGAATTGACAAAACTCCGGCGCAGTTCAGTATATAGCTTTTCATCCCTTTGCCTTATAGCGTCCCAAAGCTCGTCTGCCTTGCAGCTAAGTCCTTTGTCCTCTGCGATATAGATATGAGTAACGCTGTTGGCTACCATCATTGAAAGATAGAAAAGCATGTAGCGTCTAAGATTCACACATTCAATGTCATTAAAAACATCGAACGTCTCAATCATCATGCGCGTCACTTTAATCTGCTGGTCAATTTGTTTGATTATAACCTGCGTGTTAACGGATTGACCAGCCCTGCCAATTAAATAGTGATACGGGGAACAGTCTAGGTAGATTAAAGTTTTTACATAGGGCAGAGGTTGATAGGCGACAAGGTTGTCCACATAAAATGTGTGTTCTGGCAGCTTAATGCCACACTGTCGCAACAATTCCGTCCGATAAAACATGGAGTGCATGAGCATCAGCTGGTCGAAGCGAAAACGATGCATACTGTCCCATGAAATAACCTTGCCTTGCGGAAAAACATTACTGTAGCGCATGACTTTATGTTTACCGTTATAAGAATATTCGTAAACATAGTTCGTAATAAGCAGGTCTACAGAGCCAATGCTGCGTAGCAACGAAAGAACCGACATGTAGTCCAAAATATCCAGCCAGTCGTCGCTATCGACAACCTTGAAATAAGTACCCGTGGCTACCTCCAGTCCGCGGTTGACTGCCGAGCCATGGCCACCGTTTTTTTTCTGCTCAAGGCGGACAATTCCGGGAAAGCGACCGCAGTATTCGCGGGCAATTTCCGCCGTGCTGTCTGTGGAACCATCATCTACTACTATAACCTCGACATCCTGTCCGCCCTGCACTACAGTATCCAGGCAGCGGCGAAGATAGTTCTGCGAATTATATGACGGTACGACAATTGATAAAAGTTTAATATTTTTCATCTCCAGAGTATCTTCATTTTGATTGTTTTGGTTTTACCCATTTAGTGTTCTTCGGCCGATTCGTGTGCCACATGTTGCTGAGCGCTTCTCCGTATTGCCCATGAAGGGCTTTAATGTAAAGGAAGGCGCCCAAGGGCAGGAGTGCAGCATACTGTATCAGATGCAACAACAAGCTTGCTGACAGTGCCGTGGTCTGATCGATTCCCAGACCCCCAAGGCCCAGAATTGTCCCGTATTCAAAAAGGCCGATGGCCCCAGGCGTGGCTGGTATAAAATTGAGGATATTGGTTGCGGCAAATACGGCAAATGACATGCGAATGGACGCTACCCAGGGGAAACCGAAGGCCACAAGCCCAATCCATGTCGACACGAGCAGGAGAATCCAGGAAATGACTACCCAAAACATCATTTTCACAGTGTCAAAATTTAAATATTCACTGAAATAGTTGCGAAGTCGTGGAAGAAAAAAAATGAAAATCATGAACAATATAAACGCGGCAATACAGAGAAATGTAAGAATCCACAGCGCTTTTAACAAACTTTGGTCCTTAAACCCGGCAAATGGAACTGCGGGGATTGAAAGCATCATAATTGCTGTAAAATCTGCAAAGGCCGGAATAATCAGCAGCTTTGTTCGCCGTATGGCGCTATATCCCTTCGGAAAAAAAGCTGCTCGCAGCCCCTCGCCGATATGTAACGGCAAAACCATGTTAGCAGCGTGCCCTAAACCCACGATTTGAAAAGCTGTCATTGTGTCCATGTCCCGGTCAATACCACGAGTATAGGCAAGTCCGCGAATGTAGTTGGCATACATAAAGATAGCCACCGAAACAACAGCAAGGCCCCAATTGATGTTCGAATGGAATAGCTCGCCTACACGCAGGCCTTTTAGTGTCCCAATCGAGTAATAAACAATGACGGCGGTGATGGTTATACCTATAAACATCTTTAGTGTTGTTTTAGCGGGCATTCCTTTGCTCCCTTGGTCTAAAGATCCTGTAGATCTTGCTTTTTATACGCTTCAATTAAACTTGTAGACCTTGCGTGCTATGTTATATAATCCGACAGTAATTTTGTTGCCGGAACTTCCGGGTAGGTTGGCAACCATTCTCAAAAACCTGCTGATTGCATGCTGATACAAGCCGTTGTCGCAACTAATTAGGAAGGACCAAAGCTCCATTTCTTTATTATTGTCTTCCTGTGTGCCGGATATTCTCAGAAATACGGTGCAAATTGTCATCATAATAGCTAAATAGCTAAGCATATAATTGGACAGCTTTTTGCTGGATATGCTCCCGGGGAGGCGGTGACACCCTATCATGATGCGAGTTACCAAGAGTTGCTGGTCAATTCTTTTGAGCATTACGCTTTCATTGACAGATTGGTCTTCCCGTCCAATGTAATAATGGTAAAGATCAACATCCAGATAGTAAATAGTTTTCACATACGGCAGTGGCTGGTAAGCAAAAATGTTGTCTACATAAAAGGTGTGCTTTGGCAGTTCAAGGCCACATTCGTGCAGCAGTTGTGTTCTATAAATCAACGAATGCATAAGAAGATATTTCCAGGGAGGAAACCTCCTCATGTCATCCCAGACGAACTTCTGATTGCGCGGAAAGACATTGCTATAACTAATTACGTGCCTGGTCCCTTCTAGCAGTTTTTCGTAGATATAGTTGCATATCATTAGATCAGGAGCAGAGTTACCACCCACTAAAGTTTTAAGGGTTTGCAGCACCTCAATTATACCCGGGCCATCGACCCAGTCGTCTGAATCTACAACTTTAAAATAAAGACCGGAAGCGTTTCTTAGGCCGGCATTGACCGCTTCGCCATGTCCTCCGTTTTCTTGATGGATCACCCGTACTATATCAGGGAATTGTGCGGCATAGTTATCTGCAATTATTCCGGTGTCGTCGGTAGAGCCGTCATTGACAATAATAACTTCCGCGTCATTTCCACACGGAAGAAGTGTATCGATGCAGCGTTCCATATACGCCGCTGAGTTGTAGCATGGTATGGTAAATGTAATTATTCTCAATTTGTGTGCTCCGTCCCCCCATAACTTTTGATTCTCAGTATATAAGCTAAACCTTAAATTATCCTTAAGAAACATGATCTAATGATATGATTTGGCTATTATTTTTTTACATTTGATACTGGAGGCTTTTTAAGATTCTACAACATTTAAGAAGCTCAGGTATTACGAAGAATTTGGGCTTTAGTTATTCTTATCTCTTCCAAGTGATATTTATTTTGATTTTCCACCACAAAAACTGGTTCCGACTCCTTGAGACCGAGAGAGGTGAGCTATTTCCAGGTAAGGACGCTGTTTATCGTTTTTTAAATCACTCGGGCTATGCTTGGCGTCGTTTTCTTACTTCCTTAAGTGCAGAAACGGTTAAAAAGGTCGGTTCATTAACTTCCATTAATCATGTAAATGTTTTTATCGTCGATGATTCCATGTATGAGCGAAATAGGAGTAAGGCTGTAGAACTTCTTGCGAGGTGTTGGGATCACGCAGTAAGTTAACTAAATCATTAAAATTTCTAAGCTATTTCTAAGAAATAAATGTTAGTGTTATGTAACTTGTAGTTAAATTAACTCTATTATCAATAGAGGAAAAGTCAAGGATCGTCTCAGAAATGGAAAAGGAAGACACTTTCCTTTTGAGATAATTTATTCACCTGACAATTGCGGATATGTTAGAGATACTAGAACAAGGGAGAGGTGTTGACTCGGATATGTATGAGAGGATTATTGGTCAGACACTTGGTAAGATGACAAAATTGCTACTTGCTTCAGCAGGCCCCTTGCAATATTTTTTTGACTCTCCGGGCGTAACCCATGTACATTGTCTGGAACAGGCCTATATTACTTTGAAGCATGATGGAAAAGAGGATGTAGCCACATTATTTAAGGCTTATCACTCTCCGTTGACAAAAGGTTTATACTGGGCTGATCGCGGTTGGAAAAACGTCAATCATTTTTACAGCCATTCCGACAAGCAAGGAATCATTGTCTGGCCGGGCGCAACGGGTGAATGCCAGTACTATTTCAATAGGGCTTTTACTTTTATGCCTAAAAACGTCGATAAAGGGATGTTCTTTTTGGGTGCAGCGCTACACTTAGTACAAGATATGTGTGTACCGCACCATTCATTGGGGATTCTATTTGACGGTCACAAAGAGTTTGAAACATGGGCGGCTAAAAACTGGGACAAGTTTCCTGCAATAAGTGGACTGTATTTGCCATTTTCTCATCCAGCCCAATGGATTGATCATAATGCTGGCGTTTCGGGTTCTCTATATCCCTTGGTATCACAGGACGAAGGGTGTTCTGAAGAAAGCTATAAAAAGGCATCAGAAATATTGATCCCTTTAACAATTTCCACCTCAGCAGGGTTTTTGGATTTTGTACGTAAAAAATTAGTCGGTTTAACGTTGCGACTCGCATAAGTTTAATTGCACTCTTCAGTGGTAATAAACAGGGCTGAAAACCGCTATATTCAACAACTATTAATTCTCAAAACGTTTAGTCGCTAAAAATAATAGGCCCCCAAACCACTTACGGTTTGGGGGTACTATATTTTTATGGTACTAACCTTGTTGCTTCGTCAAAAGAAAAGACCACCAAAACGAAGGGTCGAAAAAGACTGAATTTAATTAAAATGCCTAAAATGCAAAAACGACTGAATTCCTTAAATCACAACGGAGATATTTTTGTCGGTTGGACTCCAAAATATGATCAAATGCTGCGCTTCGTTCACTTCGCAATAAGTTTTGTCAGAAAGTATTACGTAAGAACCATTTGCCTCCAAGGTAACTGTTGCAATTTTGCTTGAATTGTATTCAACTATAATACTTGCTTCATCAGAGTTTTTCCACAGTGAATAATCTGTTGTCAAGCATCTAATCAACCATTCACCCAATTGGATTTCTCTCACATTTATCACCTCCTCCTTCCTGTATCTATTTGATTAATTTGGACAAATACCAATTTTTCATAAAAACCTGTAAATATTTTAGAATAAACAGGGCCCAACCCTTGATTGGTCCGGATAACTTACCGAATTTGGTGCGAAGAGGAAAAACTTAAAGCTAAAGCAAAAGCTATCCTAAAGCTAAAGTTCCCGCTTGATTCCTTCGGTAAGGACTTGAATTCTACTCAAGGTCTTGTGGGTATAAACCTCCTCGAGGGACTTTTTAACTAGACATTCTTCAGTTTGATCTGTAAAAAACATGCATTCAGGGTCACAAGGCCTAGCTAAAAAGGGACATAATTTTCTAGTCATTCGCGTAGCCTCCTTTCTCAGTTATTGATAAACTAATTAGTTACCAACTTCGACACGAATGAACGAAAACCTGTAAGGAAAAGAGTACTCCCCATGATCGTAGCAAAGTTCTTAGAACAACTTGTTATCCTTAACGAGCGAATTTCTATAGATCAGAAGTTGTTCAGCTGTCTAACTAGTTTTAGTTTATGTGATAATAATCACAGTCGTAAGCCAATTATTCTGGTATTCTGAAGTTGTCAATTAGAAAACGGAAGTGAGGTCTCTAGCATGGGATATAAGTTTACTCCCGAAGCGTTTAATAAACTTTGCGATGGTTTAAAGAAAAAGTATAAAGTTTATGCACCCATCTTATTAAAGGGAAAGGGGAAGTTTTCTGACACGGATTTGATTGGGTACGATGAATTCTCTACTATAGAAGACGTCGTTTTCAATCACAAATCGTACTTTTCCCCCAAGGAAACGTTTTATCCTGTTTCTCAAACTCTTTTTTATTTTAATGAAAATGAGTATCGAGAGCCTGCAGTTGACGAAAGGGGAATTTTGGTATTTCTTCGTTCTTGTGATATTCATGCCGTAGAACGCCTAGACAAAATCATGTTGGAAAATGGGCCCACTCCCGACTATTACTACGAACGAATGAGAAGTAAGGTCAAATTTATCGTCATGGATTGCCTAAATAGCTTTGACAATTGCTTCTGTGTCAGTATGGAGACCAATAAGACCGAAAATTACAGCGCTTCTGTGCGCTACGAGGATGGTTATTATCTCAGCAATGTAGTTGAAGATATTGATGGCTTATTTTCTCTTCATGGTGAGCCGGTAGAGGTTACTCCACGGTTCGTAGAGGCAAATAAACAGACAGTAAAAGTCCCCCAAGGTCTCGACTTAGGGTCTGAGGCAGAAAACCCAATCTGGGAGGAGTACGGTTCTCGTTGTATAGCTTGTGGGCGCTGTAATGTCGTTTGTCCAAGCTGTAGTTGTTTTACCATGCAGGATATATTCTATGAGGACAATCCCGACTGCGGAGAGAGACGGCGAGTTTGGGCCAGTTGTCATATCGACGGGTTTACAGATATGGCGGGTGGGCATAGTTTCCGAAGAAATAACGGGGAACGCATGCGCTTTAAGGTTCTGCACAAAATCTCTGATTTTAAAAAGAGATTTGGCGTTCATATGTGCGTAGGGTGTGGACGGTGCGATAATGCTTGTCCAGAATATATCTCATTTTCTCAGTGTGTTAATCGATTGGGCGAAAAGGCGGTGGCAGAACGTGGCTAAAAACAATTTTTTGCCATTGAGGGCTAAGATCTTAGAAAAGCTAAAACAGACAGAGATCGATTGGACGTATCGTCTGGAGTGCCAAGTAAAACCGATATTTGGTCAATTCATGGAAGTTTCTATCCCCGGAGTAGGTGAATGTCCGATCTCGATCAGTGATTTTGGAGATGGTTATATCGAGATGACTATTCGCAAGGTTGGTAAAGTTACCTCAGGTATAGATCGACTGGGTGTAGGAGATTATCTTTACATGCGTGGTCCATATGGGCACGGATTTCCAGTTGAAGATTTTCAAAACAAACATTTGATTATTGCGGCAGGTGGAACAGGTCTTGCCCCGGTTAAAAGCGTCATTAATTACTTTTATGAAAACCATGGACTTTTAAAAAAGTTTGACATCCTCAGCGGTTTTAAAACTCCCAGTGATATCCTATTTAAAAGTGATCTGGATAAATGGGCGCAAGTGTTTAGTGTTGTAGTAACTGTCGACAAAGCTGATGAGGTTGAAACAGAGGGTGCTGTCAATCTACAGGCTAAAACAAATTCCTGGCCAAGTAAGATTGGCCTGATCACCAACCTGGTTCCTGATTTACAGATACCATCACTTGCTGATACCAGAGTTATCATCGTTGGACCACCGATTATGATGAAATTCACAGCGCGAGAATTTTTAAGCAGAGGTATCGCGAAAGAGGATATCTGGGTTTCCTTTGAACGCAAGATGTCCTGTGGCCTTGGTAAATGTGGGCATTGTAAGATTGATGAAACCTATGTCTGTCTTGAAGGGCCGGTCTTTAACTTTAGCAAGGCCCAAAATCTTTTGGATTAAGGAGTGAGGTGATCATGTTGACGATTAATACTAGAAAAGTAATGAAAAATGGCTGGCGCATAACCAAAGACAGGAACCATACCTGCTTGCGCATCAGAGTGCCTGGTGGGTCTTTGCCAGTGGAATTACTCCCTCTTATTCAGAAGATTGCTGAGCGTTTTGGCAATGGCACGGTGCATCTAACTACTCGACAAGGCTTCGAAATACCCGCTATTTCTTTTGAGCACATGGATGAAATTAATGGGCTGCTCTCTCCGCTCATTGAAGAACTAGAGGTAAAGATTGGTGTAAAAATTGATGAGCCCTCGCTGGGTTATCCTTCTGCAGGAACACGTAACGTTGTTGCCTGTATCGGCAATAAAGTCTGTTCTAATGCCGTTTTTGATACAACGACTTTAGCTAAGGATATTGAAAAGATAATCTTTCCGAATAATCCACATGTAAAAATAGCCGTCACGGGTTGTCCAAACGATTGTATTAAAGCGCACATGCAGGATATAGGGATTCTTGGCCAGGTCGAGCCTCTTTATGATGCGAAACGTTGCATCGGCTGCCAAGCCTGTGTTAAAAATTGCCACAAGGTTTCGACAGGAGCGCTCTCCTTTGTTAATAACAAGGTGAAACGAGATGCCTCACGTTGCATTGGTTGTGGAGAGTGTGTTTTGAAATGCCCGACTGCGGCATGGACTCGCGGAGGGCAATATTTTCGAGTTGTGGTTATGGGCAGGACCGGGAAGAAAAATCCTCGCCTAGCTGCAGGGTTTTTGGAATGGGCTGAACGTGAAGTGGTCTTGAGCATTTGTGCTAATCTGTATAGCTACATTGATCAGCATATCGACCGCTCGCTTCCGAAAGAACACGTTGGTTATATCGTGGACCGCACAGGTTACAACGTGTTTAAAGAAGCAGTGTTGAAAGATGTCCCCTTAGGTTCTAAAACCAGAGTAGCAAATTTTTTAGACTTTGCCGGCTATACGTATGATAAAAATGTGATATTCAACTAATTAAAGACCATGCCTCGTCGCCCATCCGATAAAAAATATTTTCGAACAAAGATCTGTAGACGTAAAATAGTATCTTATCCCGATCAGGATAAGATACTATTTTGGCGCTTCCAAAGCTCTCTCGTCTTTAGACTAACCTTGGAATTTTATTTTCAGAGAAAGAATATTAAAGGGAAGGGAACAGGTAGGAAGATGCTTGACTAAGTATCTTCCTACCTGTTCCCCTCTATCTAACGCTTATCTTTAACTTCTAGTCTTCTAAGATTCTTCCATCGGTTGATATGGTTACAACATTCCAGGGAATCATTTTGCCGCTGTTTGTCAGAGCTTTCTTCACCGCTTGAAGAATTCCTCCACAGCAGGGGACTTCCATTTTCAAAATTGAAACGCTTTTGATTTCGTGCTGCTTCAGAATAGCCGTCAGCTTTTCTGAATAATCAATGTCATCTAGTTTGGGACAAGCTATCAAAGTGATTTTATTGCGCATAAACGTTTGGTGAATGTTCGGGTACGCAAAGGCAGTGCAGTCGGCAGCGATCAATAAGTGAGCATTATCAAAGTAAGGGGCATTTACGGGCACTAGTTTTAATTGACAGGGCCACTGACCAAGCTGGGATTGTAAGTTTTCAGAAGTTGCAACAGGTGTAACTTCAGGTTGTTTTTTAGCCAACAGTTTAGCTTGGCTACCTGGACAACCACATGGAATAGTTGCTTCAGTTGGCTGAGGTTTGCTTTTCTGTATATGCTTCTTGACAGCCTCTTCGTCATATTCGACAGTTTCTCTTTCCTCGAGGACGATGGCTCCTGTCGGGCACTCAGGCAGGCAGTCGCCAAGACCGTCACAATAGCTTTCAGAGACAAGCCGGGCTTTTCCGTCAATCAGTTGTAAGGCCCCTTCGTGACAAGCATTGACACAAAGGCCACATCCGTTACATTTTCCTGCATCTATTTTGATAATATTTCGTTTCATAATCCTACCTCTTTCACTCAATTTTTTATAAGTTTACTACAGTTTAATGACGGGAATAAATCCATAGCGGCATCAAAAAGTTGTTTACTCAATTTGACTAAGCTTAGTATATCTCGATTTGGTGGATAGTACTGTTATTAAGGTGATACTTTTGGTGTGAGATAAATCACACCAAAAATATCGTAATTAAGTGCATATTGCTTCAAAAAAACAAACGGGTTATCAATAAAAGCAAATTGTCCTGCGAATTGATTAAACAATGGGTATTCTCTGTTGCACTAGCAAGAGTACCAGCATTCTTTGAAATGCTGGTACTCTTGCCATAATCTTCAGTTATAGACTTCGTGGAGGTCATAACTCCCTGCTCGTTCGTGGGCATACATTGGCTGCTTGGGTGCAAAGATTCTGTTTGTAACACGTTAATTAAATTTATAGACTTTGCGCGCTATCTTATATAAGCTCACTGTAATCTTGTTGCCGGAACTTCCAGGCAGGTTGGCAACTATTCTTAAAAACCTGCTGCTTGCATGCCGATACACGCTATTGTCACGACTTATTAGGAAGGACCAAAGCTCCTTCTCTTTCTTATTGTCCTCCTTTGTGCCGGAAATTCTCAAAAATACGGTGCAAATTGTCATCATCATAGTTAAATAGCTCAGCATATAGCTAGACAGCTTTTTGCTGGATATGCTCCCGGGGAGGCGGTGACACTCTATCATAATGCGAGTTACAAGGAGTTGCTGGTCAATTCTTTTGAGCATGACACTTTCATTGACAGATTGATCTTCCCGTCCGATATAATAATGGTAAAGATCCACATCCAGATAGTAAATAGTTTTTACAAAATACAGAGGCTGGTAAGCAAAAATATTGTCGACATAAAAGGTATGCTTTGGCAATTTAAGGCCACATTCGTGCAGCAGTTGTGTTCTGTAAATCAACGCATGCATAAGGAGATATTTCCAGGGCGGAAACCTCCTCATGTCATTCCAACCAAACGTCTGATTGTGGGGAAAGACATTTCTATAATTAATGACGTGCCGGGTTCCTTCCAGCAGCTTTTCATAGATATAGTTGCAAACCATCAGATCGGGAGCAGAGTTGCCATCCACTAAACTTATGAGGGTTTGGAGAACCTTAAGTATACCTGGGCCATCGACCCAGTCATCCGAATCGACAACCTTAAAATAAAGACCGGAAGCGTTTTTTATGCCGGTATTAACGGCTTCGCCATGTCCTCCGTTTTCTTGATGGATCACCCGTACTATATCAGGGTATTGAGCGGCATAGTTATCTGCAATTTTTCCGGTGTCGTCGCTTGAACCGTCATTGACAATAATAATTTCCGCATCATTTCCGCACGGAAGAAGTGTATCAATGCAACGCTCCATATAAGCCGCTGAATTGTAGCATGGTACGGCAAATGTAATTATTTTCAATCTGCACTCCCTTCTGCAGCTTCAAATCCGCAAAAAAATAAAATAAGAGTACCTTAACTCCTTACTTTATTAAGGTGTCGGCAAGCTCCAAGGCCTTCTTAACGATTCCGTCCATGTTGTAGTATTTATACTCCGCCAGCCTGCCTAGTAAATGAAATTGTGGTAATTCGTCAGTAAGCTTCCGATATCGCTCATAAAGGGTAATATTCTGCTGATTTTGGATTGGGTAATAGGGAGTCTCGTTGTCGGCACCTGTATATGATCGAGGATATTCTTTAACTATGGTTGTTCGGCCGTCCAGAGCCTGTCCGGTGAGGTGTTTGAATTCGGTGATGCGGGTATATTCTCGGTCAACAGGATAATTTACAGTCCCTTTGGGCTGGTACCATGTGATATTGTGAGTTTCAAAGATAAAATCCAAAGTTCGGTACGGCAGGCGTCCGTATTGGCAGTCAAAAAGTTCATCTGCTGGCCCGGTGTATATTACAGTGCCGTTGAACGGACAACCGTCAAAAAAGACTTTCCCAGATTCCAGCCGGAGTCGCCTGCGTGCCTCGGAATTGAGATGGAGCTCTATATTGGGATGCTTTAATATGCGTTCAAAGAGTGAAGTATAGCTCTGGGCAGGGATACCTTGGTAAGTGTCCTGAAAATAGCGGTTATCATAGGAGATATATACCGGGACGCGTGCGGTAACCAAAGAATCGATTTCGTCGGGAGACAGTCCCCATTGTTTTTGCGTGTAATGCAAAAATATGTTGTTATATACGAAATCTGCAACTTCCGCAAGTTCTGCATCGGGCTGTCGGCGCAGATCCAATATGGGCACCTTGCTTCCAAAGCCATAGATGTCGATTAGCTTTTGTTCTAAACGTCTTGCTTTACAGGACTCAAAGGTCAAATGGAGCGAATTAAGATTAAATGGAATAGGCAGAAGCTTTCCGTGGATATCGCCCACTACCTCGTGGGAGTAATTTCGCCACTGTGTGAACCGGGAGAGATAATCGAAGACCCTTTTGCTGTCCGTATGAAAGATATGGGGACCAAATCGATGTACAAATACTCCGTTCTCGTTCATAAAATCATAGGCATTCCCGCCTATATGGTCGCGCATTTCAAGGATCAGGACTTTTTTACCTGCCCGTTCTGCCAGTTCACGCGCGATAGTTGTACCAGCCATGCCACAGCCGACGACAAGACAATCATATATTTTGCTTTTATTCATGCTTAATGTTACCTTACATTTCAAATATTATTATTAAATTAAATGTTTCCCAGTTGCCATGTTCTCATTTTACCATGGCTGAGAACTATTGTAATTCTAAAGTTTACGAAATAGTTCAATGGCCGGGCACCTCAATTGTTAGTAGAATGTTTTGTTGGCAATTCCAACGACTCCAACGACTTTGATTGTGCTCGATAAAACCCCAATAACTATTGCTTAGCTTAGTATATAAGTCTATCCTTAAATTTTCCTTAAGAAAACAAAACCAAGGATACCTAAGGAAATTTCCTTCGAGATACAGCGGGTGATCTAGGAAAGCACTTAATATTTCTAAGCTGTTTCTAAGAAAATAGTGTTAATGTTTACTTTGTTGTTTGAAATACACCCATAATAACATAATTTTAGCCATGCCTAAAAATTATTCCATTAGTAATGGAAAGGGTGAAACGGATACTGGATATGTTCCATCTTGTAGATAATAGTTTGCTTGTTTAACAAATGTTATGACCTAGGGCAAAATTGGCTAGGTTTTCTTTTTTGTGCTTCGAGTGGAACAAGATATACACCATAAAAGTAAAACCTAAATAATGGATGTAAAGCAGCGTTCTAATTGTGATAAAATAGAAGGTAAGGTAATGGAAATTGAGTGGATTTACTGCTTGCTTGGGCACGATCTATAATTACGGACCGTTGAAGGTAGTTGGGAGTTAGAGGTATGCCAACAAGAAGAACTTTCTTAAAATACTTGGCGGGATTAGGTGTTGGGTCATTACTGTCGTGGAATATAATGTTGCCCAAAACAGCAGTTTCAAGATCAATTGGAACCTCAGAACAACAATGGACAAAAAACCGCAAGGCAAAATTGTCTTTCGTTGTGGTAAGCGATATTCATATAGCTCGATTGAATGCGCTAAAGCATTTCTCGGCATTACTTAGCGATAATTACTATTCAAAACCGGATGCAATGGTTGTTGTCGGTGATTTGGGAGATGGCCTGTCAAAGTACTATAACATGCTTAATAATGAACTTACTGAGCATAAGATAGAGATTAATTATCCAATTTACTGGACAATCGGGAACCATGAGTTTTATGGAGGTTTTTACAAAAATAGGATGTGGTCACCAAAAACCTTTCCTAATAGTGAAACCGATGAACTAGCAATCAGGCGTTTTCTAACACTGGCCAAGAGGAATAAGGTTTATGGAGATACTTGGGTAAATGATTATCACTTTATTTTTCTAGGCTCTGAAAAGTCACGTATGAGTGACAAAGATTATAGAGATGAGGCTTATTTATCGGACGCTCAACTAGATTGGTGTCAAAATGCTCTTAATAACGACAAACAGCTTCATAAGCCTATTTTTGTCTTTCTCCATCAGCCAATTCCTTATACCACATTAGGAGGATTACAGCGGGGATACGTAATCCAGTGGCAAAAGTTAAAGGACATTTTATCGCAACATCCAGAGGTTATCTTATTTAACGGACATACTCATTATCAACTCGATTATGAGAATATGGTGAGCAAAGAAAGTTTTACAATTGTCAACAGCTCTTCTTTAGCCTTTCCTATAGACCGGGATAGAAAACCCATTATGAATTCTGCGCCCGGTTTAGTAGTAGAAGTTGACGATGATAGGATTGTCATCAAAGGTAGAGATTTTTTGAATCAGGATTGGATAAGTGGATCAGAAATTACCGTCCCTAGGTAATAAAAAATACTAGTAGGATGAATGTTTTAAAAAGGGACAGGGTGGCGATACCATCCTGTCCCTTTTTAGTTATCGCCAAGGCTCATAGTTGTTTAGCTCCAGAACTTTTGAACACTTATGTACGCGTTGGATCAGATCAGAAGCAAAGGTTAAATTGCGCCTCCTTGTTCCAGGGGTCTAACGGTCGCTTGAGCCAGCGTACCTCATTATGGCCACAGTCCAATATTTCTAAGCTGTTTCTAAGAAAAAAGTGCTAAGGTCTAGTGTATAAATAATTTCGAAAGGGGACAGAGGCTGAAATGATGATAGATAGAGGCGTCGGTATTGTTTTTTTTACATTGGTACTGTTTGCATCCACTTGGTATCACATAAAGAAAGTTAAGCACAAAGCCAAAGAATCTGAAAATAAATGCAAGAACGTAGGTCCGAGCTTAAACGTCCCGATTACTGGGCGCCAAAGCGCAAACATAGATCATTGAGAAAGGAGTAGCGATGTGAATTTTTTTGAAAGTATCCGGGTTTCTCTCAGAGCCTTGCAAGCGAATAAACTTAGGTCGGCATTGACAATGCTTGGGATGATTATTGGAGTAGCGGCGGTCATTGCTATGGTTGGAATAGGAAATGGAGCGACCGCGTCGATAACATCCCAGATTCAGGGACTCGGCTCAAACCTTCTCACAGTAAGTCCAGGGCAGTCAAACTCCGGAGGGGTTAGAGGAGGAGCTGGCAGCTTAACAACCTTGACCATTACTGATGTTGATAAGATTCCAATTGACACTGCTGTGAAAGCAGTTGCCCCGTACACGGATAACGACTATCAAGTCGTATTGGGTTCTGGAAATACCTCCACACAAATAAGTGGAACGAATGAAAGTTATGAAGTCATTAAAAATGTCACTATGGCCAGCGGTCGATTTATTACAAAAGCCGATGTGGACAGCAACGCACGGGTAGCTGTCCTCGGCCCGACTGTGGTTACAAACCTCACAGGGGATCCGAATACCGATATCCTCGGGAAAACCATTAAAATTAATAACATACCTTTTCAAGTAATTGGGGTGACAACGGCCACAGGATCAACCGGCTTTATGAGTAGTGACAATATGATTCTCGCTCCGATCACAACCGTGCAGACGCGATTAATTGGGAAAAAGACGTTACGCAGTATTCTAGTATCAGCTTCTTCACCGGACTTGATGCAAACGGCCCAAGATGAGATTACGATAGCTCTGGAACAAGCTCATAAGATCAAAGCCGGTAAACCAGATGACTTCACGGTTCAGAATCAGGCCGATATCTTAGCATCTGTGCAAGGTGTGACTCAAACTTTGACCATGCTTCTTGGCGGAATTGCGGGCATTTCCCTGCTGGTCGGAGGAATTGGAATCATGAATATCATGCTCGTTTCAGTTACCGAACGAACACGGGAAATCGGTATTCGGAAAGCAATTGGGGCTAGAAGTACGGATATTCTTACGCAATTCCTTATTGAGGCAATCGTGCTTAGTGTATTGGGGGGAGGCATCGGTATAGCTCTGGGTACTGCAGGGTCTAGTATGATCGGGACGGCCTTAAACATGAGTACCAGTGTTTCTCTGACTTCTGTGTTAGTAGCCTTCGGTTTTTCAGCCGCGATTGGCATTATCTTCGGAGTATTCCCGGCGCGAAAGGCAGCGGCAATGGATCCCATAGATGCTTTAAGGTTCGAATAAGTGGTTTAACGTAACGTTAAGTGTTCAGTTCAATTCTAAAGTTAAGTTAAGTTGGTACCAAATACAGTCTCATTCTGTAAGCGATTACGGAATGAGACTTTTTATACAATTACAATTAACTAAGATTGTTTACCCAAAATAATGTCTAAAGTGAATGAATAAATGCGCTGCATCGTGCCCCTACTGTCATTATTTATGCATCTTTACGGACAAGCTAAAGGCATATTCCGAATGTCTCCCCCATAAAGTAAGACGGAATAGACTGGGGGAGGCGGATGGAGATGAGGCCAATCTGGGTTGTAAGTATGAAACGACGTAAGGTAGTCAGTCTGGGAATCGCGCTTGCTCTGATTACGATGTTAGCCCTAGGATGGGGATTTAGTGGACAGGATAAAAAAATATGGAGTTGGACTTTAGGTAATAGAGTTGTCGTAATCGATGCCGGTCACGGGGGCGTTGATCCCGGTGCTGTGGGGAAAAGCAAGGTTTTAGAGAAAGATGTGACCTTGGCCGTAGCCAAACGCTTGCAAGCCTTGATTCAGCAAAGTGGGGCTAAAACGATTATGGTTCGCGAGGATGACAGTGACTTAGGAACGTCGCCAGGACTTTTAAAACGGAAACGAGAGGATTTGGCACAACGTATTCAGATTGCTATGGACGCTCAGGCTGATGTTTATCTAAGCATTCACGCGAATAGTTTTCCTGATGCCAAGCTGACTGGCGCACAGACGTTTTATCATTCAGATTCGCCGGAAGGAAAGGTATTGGCTCAATCGATTCAGCAGGAACTGAATAGTATGACCAATGGCAAACGAGTTGCCAAAGGAAATCAGGATATCTATGTTTTGAAGAAGGCGCACCAGGCAGCAGTAACTGTGGAACTGGGATTTCTTTCAAACCTTGACGAAGAAAAGTTATTGACAACACCGGAATATCAAGAAAAGCTAGCTATTGCTATTTATCAGGGTGTAAGTGTCTATTTTAGTAAACAGATCAAGTGACCAAAAAACCTCTATCAAAAAAGTCATTATTGTAATAAACTGAAATTGTTAGTTTTCTTTACGGCAAATTAGTCACTAAAAAATTGATATTGAATTTGAGAAGAGAGAGATGGGATACCCCATGGATGCGATTAAGGCGTTTTTCAAGGATCAGGCTCAGCATCTGCGCAAGGAAGTATGGGAAATTGCCCACCAGATCGGGGAGCATCCAGAGCTCGGATATAAGGAATACTTTGCGTCCAAGGTATTATGCTGTTTTCTTCAGGGGCATGGGTTTGAAGTAAAACTTGGGATTGCCGGAGTGGAGACAGCCTTTTTGGCCCGATTCTCCGGCACACGTCCTGGCCCGCGGATTGCCTATTTGGCGGAATATGATGCTTTGCCGGGTGTTGGGCATGGGTGTGGACACAACTTAATAGGAGCAGCCAGTGCGGGTGCGGCAGTTATCTTGAGTAAGAGTTTAGAGCTGTCGGGCGAGGTTTTAGTCATCGGCAGCCCAGCCGAAGAAACCAGTGGAGCAAAAGTAACTTTGGTCGAACAAGGAATATTTAAGAATGTCGATGCTGCAATTATGTTTCATCCAGGTAGTCAGAATGTCCCGATAATTTCCAGTCTTGCTCTGGATGCGTTGGAATTTACATTTCACGGACGCGCTGCCCACGCCGTTGCGGCGTCTTATTTCGGGATTAATGCCTTAGATGCCGTCATTAACTTTTTTGTCGGACTCAACGCCTTGAAAAAACAGATCCCACAGGATATGAAAATTAACGGGATTATTACAGAGGGAGGGTCTGTCCCCAATATTATCCCGGAACGCGCCGTAGCACGCTTTTACCTCCGAGCTCGCAAGCGTAAAGACTTGGATGAATTGCGAGAGAAAGTGATTCGGTGTGCGGAAGGGGCAGCCTCTATGGTTTCGGCAAAGATGACTTGGCAGAAATTTGAGTTTTCTTATGACGAGATGCATACGAACCTGTCCTTGGCAGCCTGTTTCACCAAAAATCTTCGCGAGCTGGGCGTCGATCATATAGCCCCTCCACAAACCGCTATGGGATCCGTGGATATGGGAAATGTCAGTCGGGCTGTTCCGGCAATTCATCCGTATCTAACGTTAGGAACTGGCACGGAAATTCCGCATACCCGGGATTTCGCTCAAGCGGCACTCTCACCTGATGGAGAAAATCTTGTGATGTTGGCAATGCAGGTGCTCGCCTTTACTGGCTCGGATGTTTTAAACGATAAAAAACTTTTGCAACAAATTCAGCGTGAGTTTCGTTCGGATAAGTAAAATAGTGATGATCCGATAGCTTAGCGCCACATAAAAACCCCTTGATGGGGGTTAAAAATAAGCAAGTGCTTGTTGGTCGGATTGCGATATAAAAATTCGTTTTTAATAATTAAAAAAAAAAAAAGCACATGCCTCGTTCCCTTCAATTTGGCAA
>JARLHW010000101.1 GCA_031292075.1 Desulfosporosinus sp. | reverse complement strand
CAGGAGTTGGTTCGCAGCGGTAAATGGTTAGACGTACGTGGACCCCTCCGGAGCGGCAAAACTACATTGGTCGAGTCGTACAAACGTCGCATTAATGATACTTTGGGGAAATATGTCACTGAAGGACCGTCTTCGAGGTCGCACCGCTACATTGCCATGTCCTGTCGCGCACCAAATTCGTTTCCCGACAAAGCCGACAAATCGATCAAGGATGCGATGGCCAGCACCCATCCTTACGGCTTTTTGATTTGGGAGATTTGCAACCCATCCAAGTTATATTGGGATGAAGTTGATGCGCCGATTATAAACAGGGCCATCACCTTTTGCCCTTGATCCCCGCCCTCCCCCATCTGCTTTTTGAAACAAAAAAAATACGAGGGATCAAAGAGATTCAGACGATTGAGTTTCAGTTTCTGAGCTCAACATCTCAACATCAGGAGGATGAGGTGTAAATGGCGACTGTGTTTCTTCTTCGATGATGAAAGACGGCACATAGGGCAGTGAAGCCTTCCTGTTGACAAAGAACAACACAGCTTGGTTGAAATTTTCAATAACCCTATCCTTTTCAGCGAACGTGAGCGCTTTTTGCACGACGGTTCCATTGTACACGTCGAGAGCAAGATCGTCAGAGCTGAGATACATCATAGAGCCCAGTTTTTTCAACGACATTTCGGCTCCATAGAGATCATTCTCTTTAAGACTATCCAGAGTATCATCCACCAAAGCTCCAGTCCCCCTTTGGTCTTGCAGGGCTTTCATCTCTGGCGACATGTAGTCCCAAGTCCCGATAGTGACACAATGCATTTGTTGAGGCACCAAAGCCAGTACTTGCCTAACATCAATGAGATTTGGGCGGCTTTGAGCATGCTTTAAAAGTCTGTCGCGCATATTGGGATCACTATTACAAACCAATCCTAAATCCGAGAGCTTTATGCGGTACCTATTAATCGACGAATCCCAACGATAGAGGAAATTCCCAGGTTTGATGTCGTTGTGATAATAGCCTGCCTGATGCAGAACATCAATATCATAAAGCATATGCAGCCCAATATAGACCAACAAGTAGAGACGTGATTCTAAATTGAACCCAGCGGCGGCGCGAGCTAGAGCATGAAGATCACCATCCATGCGTTCCAACACCAAAGCCTCATAGTAACCTGATTGCCATCCAAGGCTCGTTCTAAACGCACCATAAAGACACGTTATGGCGTTGGAGCAGTATGGGTCGGAAGACTGTTCCCAAAAAGCCAAAAGCTCGTCAGCAAACGATTTTGTAAAATTCTTGGTTGTGGCACGCGACAACTTCACAACTACTGGGATGTTCCGACCGTCTTTCTGAACGGCGAGGGCCTTATATACAAAGGCATAACTACCAGCACCGATTCTACCTTCTTTTTCGATAATGATGTCGCCTTCGCGTCTGCCACCCTCACCAATAGCGTAGAGACGAATGTCACGGTCAGGGCCTCTGTTGACGTTGGGGTCCCATTTGTAGTCGATAAGTGTCATGATACCAACACTCTTAAGAACTTTTTGGGCGACGTCGCCCATTGCCCATTTTTCTTCTTCCATTTTTTTCTATTTGATTTTGTTTATTTTTTTAATGCTACACGGATCAAAGGAACATTCTTTTTAACCATATACTCCATGGCTTTGGCATAAGCCCTTATCATATCCTCCAGAGTCGTAAAATACCTGAGTCGTTTTGGGGTTGCCGGGTTTACAAGTGCCTGTTGCACTGGAGTGCACTCGTATTTTCGTGCAGCCCAGTCTGCACTGCTCAACCCCATTAGGCCTGCTATTTCGTTGACAGTGATACTGATTGCCGAAATGTCGTTTTCACGAAAAATACGTTTGTAATCAGTCCCTTCGTCTGGCCGGATTGGCTGGGACGTTCCATAGATCATTTTTCTGTTAAACAGCTCCTTGAAAGCTGTGGTCATGTAGCCCTCGGTGCTGAGAGCATAGCATTTTAGAGAGTCTGGTATGACATCTGCTATTTCAGGTTTGCCTGCACGACGAAGTCTGTCCTTGAGGTGTTGGTTGAAATCCATGCTGCAGGCCAATCCAAAATCCGAGATTTTTATACGGTAGCGATTGGCAGGGGGGTCCCACTTGAACAAGAAGTTGTCAGGCTTTATATCGTTGTGAAAGAACCCCGCATTGTGCAACTTACTTATGTCAAAAGCCATATGTAGCCCAATATAGAGTAGAAGATGTAGCTTAATATCTTGTCGAATAACAGGAGCGTAACGAATGGCTTGACCGAGACTTCGCAAATCCCCTTCCATTCTTTCGAGAATCATGCATTCATAATAGTATCGGGTAAACCCCATATTGCACGTGAATGCCCCATAAATGCAGGTCACAGAATTGGAACAGGTTGGGTTGGCCGACTGGTCCTCGAATATGGCTAATTCCTTCAGAAACTCTTCAGAATTAGGGCTGCCTGTATGTACGGGTCGGCTCGCTATTTTGATTACGACCGGCGTTCTTTTCCCGTCTCTTTCAATAACATATCCTCGATAGACAGTACCATACCCTCCATAGCCAATAAGGCCGTTAGCTTCAATAACAATGTCTGGCGTCCAAAGGCCAATCGTGGGACCAAATTCGATTGGACGGATGGGGTTACGGTAACTTTCAATATTCCACGTATTGCCACGAGGAAGCGCTCTCGTCACAATGCCAGGAAATTCTTTAACACCCAAGGTATAAGGACGACCCTCCATTTTTTTAAGTTGTACCTTTTGGAAACCATAATTATTTCTTTTTTTTTTTTGCAATGGCAATGGCTGTACCAGCAATGTTGAAGATCGCATTAACCGACTTGAATGTCGAGCGCTTTTATGTGGCGGGTATGTTGTTTTCGACGATGGTCTACATGGACAACGTCAAAGACTGGTGGACTTGGTCAAACCTCGGAAACATGACCTGGAGAGCCATCGCGTGGCCGTATTACATTCCCCACATGATGGTTAACGGTGTGGAACAGGAATGATACATCATTTTGTGGTTTCAAATAAAACAAGTAGAACATTTTGGACATTTATTAAGAAACCTAAGCGCCAAACAATGCCCACATAGAACTATTTGACACTTTGTGCAACGTACATCTTGATGATCGCAGTCGCCAAAGCAATAACTGCTTCCATAACAATCACCGCCATACAATGTGTTGTTGCAAACTCGGCCAAACAGGTTTTGAGCGTTTTCGTAAATGTCGCCTGTCAGACGAATACAATGTCCTCTCTTTTCGCCTTTATGTTTTGTCATTTTTCTTTTTAAATGGATTTAGGTCAATGTTATTTTGTTATCTGGGTGGTCTTAACGCCACGTGGTAGTTGTAGGGAGGAGCTGCCAAGACGGCAATGAGTTCGTTATCACGAATAGAGACTGAAACATCACTCAATGCTTCCACAGCGTCTTCATGCCCTAGAGAATACGGTGGTTGTGAAAGGGTTTCAACCACGTGTGCGTGTCCTTGCTCGCATGCCACAGTCAATGCAAAAACAGACTCGAGACGTACGTCTTCGCCTGTTAGCGAGAGTGGTGGTTCGGCCAGGGCCTTTAAAATTTCCACGTAGCCTTTTTGACAGGCAGCGATGAATACCCTGTGTGCCAGTATGTCTTCGCGGCATACGAAAAACGGGGCCTTGAATACCCTCTGTGCTAGTATGTCTTCGCGGCATACGAAAAACGGGGCCTGGCAGAGTCGCTTCAAAATTTCCACTTGTCCATTTGTACATGCAAGCCAGATCGATTGAGGCTCTTTGTACTCGTCAAATTCATAGTCAAAACGAGTTTCGCAAACATCTTCCCGACCAAAGTTAAAAGGAGGGCCGGCCAGCAAGTTAACAACATCGAGATATCCTCCTTCGCATGCGGCTTCAAAACAGGTTGTACTGATATCAGTCACGTTGAAGGGCGGCTGTAAAAGCATTTTGATAATATCCAGATGCCCATTTTTACAGGCATAGAACATCCCATGGACCTGCACAACGTCCTCGTGACCCAAGGAATATGGCGGCAGGCTCAAAAGCCTCAAAATTTCAACGTAACCAAACTGGCAGGCATAGAGAAGTCCATAGCTTTGTTGCCGTCGAGCGTTTTCCTGGCCCACGCAAAATGACGGTTGGGCAAGTACTTTTAAAACATCTTGGTAGTTACGCAGGCACGCGAAGCTGATTGCATCGTGTTCCAAAAATTCCGTATCTATCTCGGTATGTGGCCGCGTTCCAAAAAGAGACAATATGACGGGCAGACCCTTACAGCAACAAGAACGAATAACAGAGTAATCAGGCAGAGGATATGGTTTGTCGTAGACCAAAATGCT
>JARLHW010000100.1 GCA_031292075.1 Desulfosporosinus sp. | reverse complement strand
GCAGCATCATTTGTCCCATGACCATTGCCGTTCACACCCCCGTTGTTTGATCCTCCAAACGCTCATAAGTAGGATACAGAAAAAAGAAATAGCTCTATTGAATTTTCTTCGTTCCTCATCAAACCGATTTTCGGCTTTTTTCAATGAGAACAAGCTTGCCAGCCACAAGCAACGCAAGTCATACAATGGCTGCTAATACGGTTGACACAGCCTCTAGAACCATAGTTATCCCAACATTCAGGGCAGACCATCTCGTTATTTGTGGCAGCAGTCTTGGCTTTCGTCATGAATGCATACCGTTCCGTGGGACGTGTCATGACCTCGGCGGTGCTCATCTTCTTTTTTTTTCAAAATTATTTAAGTGGTTCACTTAAGAACTGAAAATTCCCGGCGCGTCCTCTACACGTGACGTCATCACGATATCCAAGCGTCACGCTACTCATATACCAAGGGATAACGCTACTGCAGTGCTAATTTGAGAAGACAATGGATACACTGGTCCGTTCGGAAGCCAAGTTTGTACGGGGGCACGAGTCGCCGGAAACGATTATGACTCACCTCGAAATGGTGGGTAGGATATGCCATGCATCAGAGGGTAAGGCAGGTCCTGGCACCGCCGATCGTTTTGTTCGCATGCTTATCAACCTCGGACACGAGTCCATATTAGAACATCACGCTATTACCGTTTTAGTGACCTGCGACAGAGCGACGTCTCATCAATGGGTAAGGCACCGTCTTGGCTCGTATGCGCAGATGTCACAGCGCTATGTCGACCATAGGGAGTGCCGCTTTGTAGATCCGGAATTCCGTTCCTCTGCGGATGGCAAGCGCTACTGCGTTGACGATCTGCTCAACAAGCAGAACGTTCCAGAAGACGTTGTTGCTCTATACCGCAACTACTACTCGGCCTGTTGTGTTGCCAGAGACTACTATCAGAAGCTCCGCGACCTCAAGGCTGCTCCTGAAGATGCCCGTGCTGTCCTACCTAATGGCGCAGTAACCAAGTTCTACTGCACCTTTAACATACGCCAGTGGCGCCATTTCTTCCTAGAACGCTGCCACCCCGCTGCCCAGCACTCTATACGCCGCATTGCCACCGAGTTGCTCATGAATTTCGTAAAAATATTGCCTGCCTGCTTTGAAGATATCGTCATCAAACTTCAGAATCTCAAATAAACAACCTCCCAATGAACACATGTTCAGAAGCAAAAGCCCTAACCTTCTTTCGCAATGGCATGCATGTCATGCCATTTTTCCTCAGACAATACATCCCTCTCGAGAACTTTTCATTCTACAATAAAACCCTATTCACATTTCACGACACCACAATGACTTTTCACATGCCAATGCTTGGTGGTCGGAGTGCTGTGGACGTTCATTATGATATTGGCTTGACGGATTGGGTTCATAATGGTACTCTAAAGTCCCAGATAGACGATCATTGGCCCACGCTGCTCTGCAACATCTCGATATGGCTCCAGTACGTCAGCAAATACAAAGAACTCGTAGGTTGAAAACAATGTTGAGCAAGTTCTTTGTGCTAAACGTGCTACCTTTTGTCTCTACAACTATTTTGATCATCGGCCTTGCTCTTTACACCAAGTTCCCTTTCGAGGTGGCCGACTACATCAGAGCCCCTCTTTTCATCTATATCGGTGGTATGATCATGCGTGGAATGATGCAAGGTCTATTCTACGACACTTTGGTCTACAATGATCTAGATCAATACTACACAAAGCGGCCATAACAAAAAAAAAGATTGTCCATTCAAAGCTGTTCCTGAACCGGTTTGGCAATCAACCTGAGATTCATTGCTGGGATAACAAAGCCAGCAGGGAAATAGACAGTGTTGTCCCCACTGGGAAATAGAACGACGTTGAGGACACCATTGCGTAGATCGTCGCTAATCTTAATACACATGTTCTCTCCACCGGGCAGCTTCACCGACATCTCCTGATCTGGGTCCACATAGAGGTCCTTGAGGCTAGAGTCCTCCCAACCGTCAAGAGGAATACTGATTGATCTCGCGTCTACCTTGATACCCAATGGCTTGCCGTCTAGAGTGGTTGGGGCGTTCACAACCAGAAGCATGGTGCTCCTGTTGGCCCCCCATGTAGTATGGTAGTCGCCAATCTTCATAGCCTTTCCGTTGATATCGTAGCCAGCAATCAGCGAAGTCTCACCGTCCATGTCGTTGGCATCGCCGTTCCCAAAGCCTTCGGCTCCTGTCGTGCGTTTCGGTCCACCTTGGACTGCCTGCTTCTTGCATGCCTTTGGCTTGGAATCATCGTCACTGTCGTGCTTCTTGAAGAGCAGGACTCCTCCAACCACAGCAGCAACCGCAACCACTGCACCCACAACAACGCCGACCTTGTGCTTTTTCACAAACTCCATTTTTTTACGTAGGCAGGAAAAGTTTGGTGTGGGCTAATGTTACATGTTGATTGTTATTTTTTTCAGGCTAGTATCTTCTCTCTCAGGCCAACCAACGCCCTGTCGTCTATGAGATTGCTTTCAGGCTGGAAAGGCGGTACTATTATAGCTCTGAAGCCATTCATGATGTTGAGGTTGCACTGCTCTATAGAATCATCAATGAGCACCACTCTTTCCTTGGGCACATCATATACTTCACAGATCTTATTCAGGTCCTTGAAGCCATTAGTCGTGTCCTCGTATGTGAGAATACGAGAAAAGAAGAAGAATGGGTTTTTGACATGTATTGCTGGTAGTAAAACGACGTCAACCATATTACTGACGTAAGCTTCTGTCCCTGCACTCCACAAGGCAACAAGGACATTTCTTATATTCCACAGCTCTAGAATGGCCTCTACGGTATGCGGGCGCACCTCGTACGCTAATTTCACGGAATTTAACCCCAGCAAAGTGTCGTCCATGTCAAAAACCACGAGAGAAATAATCGCATCATCTGGTACACTAGACAAAAATGAGCTCTGACGAGGAATCTCCATACTCTTCTGACGATGTTATTGATCTAGGTTCAGAAGATTCTACCGACGAAGACTACAACAGCGAGGAGGATTATTACATTGACGACGAGACCGGCGAGCGTGTCTCCCCCGATGAGATCCGTGACAAGGATAAGGAGGCCTTTGAGATGCTCCATAGCATCATTTACGGCAGCGGTAACCAGGACTCAAGAAGGAAACGGTTTGCTCACGATCTGGGATTGGACGAAGAGGAGGGGAAGTCTCCGGCGAAGAAGAAGAAGCGTCCTTCTCCAAAAGCAAAGTCGACAGTAAAGAAGGCTGATTAACTCGGCATGGAAATTTTAACGCCATCCCTCTCTGTGGCTTGCCATACGGATAACAAATAGGACAGTCCTCCTCTTCGCATCCAAAATTCATGGGGGGGGGGAGCTTTTTTATGATATATTATATGTTCATGATCATAATTAATTTAGTATGGCCGTGACTCAACCTGTTTTTGTTTTTGCAAACAACACAGAACCCTTTGACGTAATAAAGAGTAAAATCAAATCTCTTGACACCCTTCTGTTTAGCGGAAGTGGCGTTGTCCCCAATACTATCATCGCCGTCGAGAGCCACGAGGATAGTACTAAAGCACAGTTCTCCCATGCTGGCATGGCAATTCGCGGTGTCGATCTTCTTCCTTGTGTTCGAGAATGCGAACAGGCCTGGCTCAAAGCTGATGGCCTGTACATTTTCGAATCCATAATGTCTGGCAAACTCAACGACGGCGTCACCGATGTTGACGGTCATTCTCATCTGGCGGTACAGCTACGCGATCTGGAAGCCGTTGTAAAGTGCTGCAAGGATAATACCGTAGCTTGGTGTCCCTTGAAAGAGTCAGTGCGGCCTACTCCTACAGACCTTCCAAGTAACGTCCGCGCCATATACGACCGCTACTTGGGCTTAACCTACGACGCCTCTGTAGTTGATCTCGGCGGCGCGGCGTTCTTGTCCATACGCTGGATTAGAGATTGTTGTTTTGTAAAGTGGTTCCGCGACACTGTCTGGACAAGTCTGTTTGGCTCCAACCGTACAATTGATGGTGGCGAACTCCCCAAGGATAATAAGCCTACTCATTGGCAATTCTGTTCTGAAATGTGCACCAATGTCTACAAAGACCTTCACATAGTTCCGGCCACCTGCAACCCCGAAAATGTCATGCCCCAGGATATGGTCCCACGTCCAGATGGTAAAACGACCTATGATGCTGATTGTCAGTTCCCTGTCATTTTCGATAGGGTAGTCATGTTGAGCACAAAAGCATGAAAAATAATGTTAGGTTATTAAACAACCAAGTCCCTACTCAAACAAGAAAAAATAAATGCTCAGCTCTCGTTGTGCCAGTCTCGCAAAGAGAGGGAAGAAGTGTTATAAGAACAAACACGAGGCTTGTGCTGCTGCAGCCGCCAAGGGCCATCATCCCAGCTCTTGCTTCCCATCACGCTCTGCCGGTATTCATGCTGTCGGCGTGCGTCGTCCCATTGGCGACCCCATTGATCGGTGTGTCGTGACAGAACGAGATCTTACCGTGATGACCAAGAAGCAGATTGTTGCTTTTGCGCGTCGTGAGGGCCTCACCGTTCCGAAAGTCGACCCTGCTACCGGTCGCGAACCCTTGAAGGCGCAGATTATCGCCGCCGTCTTGGAACAGGCT
>JARLHW010000099.1 GCA_031292075.1 Desulfosporosinus sp. | reverse complement strand
ATACGCGGCGTTTGCCAAGATACCTATGTTAGAACCCTCGAACTCTCAGGAGGCTAAAGACATGGTTGGCTTGGCTTTGGAAATTTCAGAAACCTTTGATACCCCAGTTATGATACGGATTACGACTCGTATAGCTCATTCCATAAGTTTAGTAGAGCTAAAGGATCCCCTTGAACGACTTGTTAACACCTATGAACGAAACCCACGTAAATACGTCATGCTTCCAGGGAATGGGCGGGCCCGGCGTTTAGTGGTGGAAGAAAGGATGCATAAACTAGCTGACTATTCCGAAACGGTAGCAGTCAATAATATGGAGCTGCAAGACCAGTCTATTGGCATCATCACCTCAGGAATTTCCTATCAATATGTCAAAGAAGCGCTTCCCACTGCTTCCGTCCTCAAATTAGGATTAACCAATCCCTTACCGTCAGGCTTAATCAAAGACTTCGCTGCAAAAGTAGATAAACTTTATGTTGTCGAGGAATTAGAACCTTATATGGAAAAAGAAGTCCGCCTCTTGGGCATCAATGTCATAGGGAAAGAACTCTTCCCTCCTTACGGCGAACTTTCCGTTCGTATTGTATCGGAAAAGATCAGCGGCCAACCCGGAATAATGGTAGCTCCAGCCTTTGACGCTCCGATTCGTCCACCAGTCATGTGCCCTGGTTGCCCACACCGCGGAATATTTTACACCCTAAAACAACTTAAACTTGTTGTTTCGGGTGATATTGGCTGTTACACTCTTGGGGCAATGGCTCCACTCGAAGCACTCGATACTACTATATGCATGGGAGCTTCAATTTCCGCAGGCTTAGGAATGATTAAGGCCCATCCAGAAATGGCCGAAAATATGGTCGCTGTGATTGGTGACTCAACCTTTTTACACTCGGGTATTACCGGTCTAATGGATGTAGTTTATAATGGTGGAAATCTAACGACGATGATACTAGATAACTCCATTACAGCCATGACAGGGCACCAGGATAACCCGTCTACAGGCAAGACTCTCATGGGTCAGGCAGCTCCTCAGGTCGACTTTGTTGCCTTGTGCAAGGCCTTGGGAGTAAAACGAATTACGGAGGTCGATCCCTTTGACTTAGAAACAGTTAAAGAAATTATCAAGACCGAAGTAGCCGTTCCTGAACCATCAGTGATAATTGCCCGGCGTCCTTGTGCTCTTATTAGTAAGAATACTGAAAAACCTCTCCAAGTCCAAGACTGCACCGGCTGTAAAATGTGCTTAAAACTGGGTTGTCCGGCACTCTCCTTTGATGAAGAAAACAAAACAGTCCAAGTTGATCAAGCCCTATGCACAGGGTGTGGATTATGTATTAATGTGTGTAAATTTAATGCCTTGCGAAAGGCCGGTGATGCATAATGTCTAAAATAATTAATGTTTTACTCGTGGGAGTCGGTGGTCAAGGAACGATTTTGGCCTCCAAAATTTTAACCCATGTCGCTATAGCTCAGGGTTACGAAGTCAAAATGTCAGAAATCCATGGTATGGCCCAACGTGGTGGCTCAGTAGTAACTCAAGTTCGTATTGGAGAAGGGGTTTACTCTCCAGTCATCGAACCGGGAGAAGCAGACTTTATCGTTGCCTTTGAGCAGTTAGAAGCTTATCGGTGGGCGCACTTCTTGAAAAAAGACGGCGTATTAATCGTTAACACTCAAAAGATAGTACCTTTACCGGTACTCATCGGAACTGCAACTTACCCAGAGAGTATCCTTGTCGACCTCAAAAGTCGAGTTGAGCGTTTTATCGAATTGGACGGATTAAAATTAGCTTCCGAAGCTGGTAATGCCAAAGCCACGAATGTTGTATTAATGGGAATCCTCTCTAAATATATGGATTTTCCTGAGGATTCCTGGCAAAATGCTCTTGTGGCAAGGATTCCAGCCAAGCTGCTGGAATTAAATAAGAAAGCCTTTGCTTCTGGGGTTGCCGAGGCAAAGTAAACCAATCTCGATTTTTCGATAACTAGGATTACCACGTAAATATATTCTACAGTGAAGAAGATAGTGGGTATATAGCAGAACTTGAACAAAAACTAAGGCCTCAGCATTAATTTGCTGGGGCTTTTTTCGTATTCCATAGCCTTTATTCGATACAACGTAATCCTCTTGCATCTTAGTCGATTCATTATCTCTACGGATTTGCGATATGACATATATGTAACCAATCTCAACTCTAACACAATACAGCAGTTTCGTATTTGTGGAATACTTCCCTGAAATTGTCGAGGGTTATGAACTCATCGAAACCAGGAATTTCAGTGTCAATTACACATGTGAATTATTGGATGATATTACCGCTCAGGTCGAAATAGTTTACAAAACTATCCGGTGGTAGCTTTGCTTATTGTAATAAAATGTAAGTATTCAAAAAATATTGCTTTATGTTATATAATTACGGATTACTGGAGTTAAGCAATCCCGCCGATCAAGAGAGCAAGCATAAGGATCAGGGCAAGATAACCGTTAACAGCCTACGCTTTCTTTTCGATCATTTTGGAGAATCCGGAATGAGAAGCATCCCGCGTCAGTTTGAGGTACATAATTCATTTACAAGCGAGCTTTGGAAAAGATGATGAGTACAAACAAGAATAAATGGTCATTGTAATTATAGAACGATATTAACCGAGACCTGTAGGGAAAGGAGTATGCGCAATGACCCAGGCAAAGAGTTCCCCAACATTTCCTGCCCAACACCAAGAGCAACAACCGGGCCATGAAACCTTGATGAACCCAAAACCAATTGCCGAAGATGCAGCCTATACTGGAAGTGCAAAGTTAAATGGTAAAGTTGCAATTATCACCGGAGGAGACAGCGGAATCGGACGCGCAGTATCGATCGCCTATGCTAAAGAAGGGGCGGACGTTGTGATTGTCCATTTAAATGAACATGATGATGCTTTGGAAACAAAAGCACGCGTTGAGCAATTGGGCCACCGGTGTTTGGTTCTAGCAGGGGACATCGGAGATGAAGCTTTCTGTCAGGAAGTAGTCAAGCAAACGCTCCAGACCTTTGGCAAGATCGATATACTGGTTAACAATGCTGGAGAGCAACACCCGCAAAATAGTATACTTGATGTGACGACAGCACAACTTGAAAGAACTTTTCGCACCAACATTTTCAGTTACTTTTTTCTCACTAAGGCTGCGTTACCTCATCTTATCTCGGGAAGCGTTATTATCAACACCTCATCGATCACAGCATATGAGGGGCACGATCAACTGATTGATTATTCGGCAAGTAAAGGAGCTGTGGTTTCCTTTACTCGTTCACTGTCGGAATCATTATGTAAATTAGGGATTCGCGTCAACGGTGTAGCTCCGGGTCCGATCTGGACTCCTTTAATCCCCGCCTCCTTTCAAGCGGACCATGTCGCGACCTTTGGCAGTACAACTCCTATGAAACGAGCAGGTCAACCTAAAGACCTGGCACCAACTTATGTGTTTTTAGCTTCCGCGGATTCTTCCTATATGTCTGGACAGATCTTACACATAAACGGAGGGACAATTATTAACGGATAGGTCATCTTACACCCACCATTGAAATGTAGTCCGTTACAGTGATGGGTGTATCTTTCTTGTTGGAGTAGGTAATATGGCGGCTGCTAACTTGATGGTAGGAAAAATCAGGTTTTTAGAAGGAGTTTCAAGGGAATATAGCGAATATTATGGTAATACAGTCACAAGTAATTAAGTTTATGCTTTTAGAAACGAAGGATAGGGTTAAAAAGGATTCCTCTAAAAAAGTTGGTAGGCAGGAAGGAGGTAATAAGCAAATAACTGTGAATTATTTTTAAAAACAAAACATACGATGATAGCATGTTCCACTGCGGCTGAGCTAGCCTTTGAGAGGCTGGTATCACTCAGGGAATGAGAGCTAAAATAGGAGCCATTGAAGGTGTGACTCATACGAAAGAAGGTGGAGTAACCTGTCAAGTGATTCAGAGAGCAGGACCCCATAGGGATTTGCGGATCGGGTTATTGAGGGAATAGACGAGATGAGAAGTGTTGGGATTCATGTTGGCGCCATTTTGGCTTTACTTGATCACCATGAACTCGCTAAGGCGGAAGAGCTATATCTTAAGATAACCATGTCGAACTGGAGGTTAATACCATATTTCTTAACTATTTTGAAACCAGTATGTACCATAAAAAGACTAGTTAAATTTTTTTTCAGATTAATAACTAAAAATTTTAAAATTTCTATAAATTATGTCTAAGAAGAGTTATAATGGTACAAAGAGAGAGGTTGTATCCCAGAAGCAACAGATGGAAGATGGAAAAGGAGAGGAACTGAGAAATGGAAAACAAGTTCAAAGACTCAATACTTGACAAGAATGTGCTATCCGTGACATGGGAGCTCGTACCTGGGAGGGGCGCCAACGAAAAAGCCCAGCAAAGTGCTATGGCTTCTTCAGCAACAGCCGCTAAAGGTGGCAGGGTCCATGCGCTCACCATCACTGATAACCCAGGGGGTAACCCAGCGATGCTGGCAGATTACCTAGGAGTAGAAATTCTTGGTATGGGCATTGAGCCGTTAGTACATTTTACCTGTAAAGATAAGAATCGCAACCAAATGGAAAGTCAATTATATGCTTTAGATCGTGCAAAAGTGCGTAACCTCTTAGTTATGACCGGTGACTATACGTATACAGGCTTTCAAGGACGACCTAAACCAGTTTTCGATCTCGATCCCTGCAATGCCTTAAAGTTAATAAGTGAGATGAATAAGGGCTTAGAAATTCCGGGTATGAAGGGGCCAACGTATCATGCGCCCAGTGACTTTTTCGCAGGAGCTGCTTTTTCTCCGTTTAAGGCCAAAGAAGCTGAACTAATGGGTCAGTACTACAAGTTGAAGAAGAAAATTGAAGGCGGCGCTAAATTCATCGTTTGTCAGCTTGGATATGATGCTCGGAAATTCCACGAAGTAATCCAGTTCCTGAAGCTCAATAAATTAGATATTCCGGTTGTGGGAAATATTTATGTCCTCCCTTACGGAGCCGCTAATGTCATGAATCAAAATAAGTTGCCTGGTTGCGTTGTTACAGACAAACTTTTGGCAGAACTTAATACGGAAAAAAGTGCCGCTGATAAAGGGGCAGGTGTGCGGATGTTGAGGGCAGCTAAATTGTATGCTATCTTAAAAGGCATTGGCTGTGCGGGAGTTCATATTGGAGGGCACAACCTTAAATACGAACAAGTGGAATACATCCTTGACGAGGGGGAAAAGCTTTACCCGAAATGGCAAGAACTAGTCAAAGAATTTGATTATCCTCAACCTGATGGATTCTATCTCTATGAAAAAGATGAGAAAACGGGTCTTAATTCTGATAAACTTACAAATCGCAAACAACGACCTTTGGATGCTCCGGCTGGTGCTGGTTATTCGTTTATGCGAGGCATGCATGCGCTCTTGTTCACACCCAACAAGAAACTTTTTGGCATGATGCGTGGAATCTACAATTCGGCAGAGGGTAAACCACGCTTAAAGAGAATGCATGCACTTGAGCATGTTGCTAAAGTTGTAATGCTTGATTGCAAGGATTGTGGCGACTGTGCTATGCTGGATCTAGCCTATCTGTGCCCAATGTCCCAATGTCCTAAGAATCAACGCAACGGTCCTTGTGGGGGAAGCTTTAATGGCTGGTGTGAGATTTATCCCAATGAAAAGAAATGTTTCTGGGTCAGAGCTTATGCGAGACTCAAGAAGTTTGGAGAAGAAGGTTCATTAGATGTACCCATGGTGCCACCTGCCAATTGGGACTTCTATCAGACGTCCTCTTGGTCTAATTTCTATCTAGGAAAAGACCATTCGGCACCTGTTTTAGGCATTAAGCGCCCGCCGAGTAAGGTTCCTGCCGGTAAATAATAGTTCAGAGTAACTTGTAACTTCTATACGCGCTATTATCTTTTAGTTAAGTATAGCCTCTTGTTCTGCATCAAACAATTAATTAAACCTAAATTTGGAGGGGCATTGTGAAAGCTACAGGGGTTATACACAGTGGTGTCTGCGGTTTTATCATTAATGTCAAAGCAGTTTGCGATGACGGTCATAAAGTGAAATTAGAGATAACTAGTGATTGTCCTAATTATCAAAAGATTGCGGAAGAGCTAACAGAAGTTGATGCCTTCCATGAAATCTTTCATAAACTCCATATGGGGACAGTTTATCAAGTGTTTGCCAAATATAGCCCTCATCCCAGTTGTCCTGGCGTTTCAGGGATTATGAAAACAGTGGAAGTGGCAGCTGGTTTGGCATTGGCGCAAAACGCTAGCATTAATATAATGAAGGAATAACATTTAAATAATCACGAAAGAGACCCAGTGACGACGGACTGTCGTTAATGGGTCTCTTTCGTGGAATGCATCTTTTGATGTCGCCAAAGTATACTTAGTAATTATAAGGACGTCAAGGATAGAATTTCTCTTCAAAATAGGGTAGATAGTATTAACTATCTACCCTATAGTTTTAATTAGAATTCTATATTAACTAAACGATTTACGATTAAAGCATAAATAACATTTGTGCATAGGTTGGGAGTGGCCAGAGTTCAGCGTCAATCATCGTTTCCAATTGGTCCCCATCGTTACGGAGGGCTTGCATTGCGGTGAACACGACATCACGATAGTAGACGGCTTGCTTATAGGCCTCTGTTATAGTAGTTGCTTCTTGAGTAACGTTTTCGAGAGTGCCTAGTTTGGCTTTGAAGGAAGCGAGGGTCGAGCAGACATCTTTGAGGAGGTCTACTTGTGCAGAAACATCAACAGTGTCGGATGCAGTTTTAATGGCATTAATGGACGTAGCAAGTTGGGTTGAATATTTAACTGCTGCTGGGAAAATCATATTTTTGGCCATGTTGATCATGGTTAGGGCCTCAATATTAATCTGTTTAGAATACTGTTCCAAATTTATTTCATAGCGAGATTCGACTTCGGTTCGGCTCAACACTTTATGTTTTTCATATAAGTCGATAGTCGACTCGCGAGTTAGAACAAGATTGGCGTCAACCGTTGAGGTGATGTTAGGCAGTCCGCGTTTTGCGGCTTCTTCAACCCACTCTTGAGAATAACCGTTGCCATCAAAGAGGATCCGTTTGTGGTTGGTGGCGGTTTCCTTGAGGAGTTCTTGAAGAGCTTTATCGAAGTCTGGTGCTTGTTCCAAACGATCAGCAAATTGAGATAGGACTTCTGCTACGATCAAATTAAGGACTACGTTAGGGCCAGCAATAGATTGTGAGGAAGCAACCATCCGGAATTCAAATTTATTTCCGGTAAAAGCAAAGGGAGACGTACGATTGCGATCAGTTGAGTCTTTTTGGAAGGCTGGCAAGGTTTTCACGCCGCTGGCTAAATTTTCTCCTTGGAGAGACCGATTAGTTGTCCCGCTTTGCAGTTGTTCGAGAATATCTGTCAACTGGTCCCCTAAGAATATGGAGATAATAGCTGGAGGTGCTTCGTTTGCACCGAGACGGTGGTCATTACCAGGGTTAGCTGCTGACAACCTGAGTAACTCTGCATAATCGTCAACTGCCTTAATAATTGCACATATCATTGTAAGAAATTGAAAATTCTCGTGAGGATTTTGGCCGGGGTCGAGGAGGTTCTTGCCATCATTTGTTGACATAGACCAGTTGTTATGCTTACCGGAACCATTGATACCAGCGTAAGGTTTTTCATGAAGCAAGCAAACCATGTCATGTTTTAGAGCTACCTTTTTCAGGCTGTCCATAACGAGTTGGTTGTGGTCAGTGGCGATGTTTGTAGTGCCAAATATCGGAGCCAGCTCAAACTGTGCTGGTGCCACTTCGTTATGTTGGGTTTTGGCAAGCACACCGAGTTTCCATAATTCAACGTTTAAATCATGCATAAAAGCGGCAATACGGGTTTTGAGGCTGCCGAAGTAGTGATCTTCCAGCTCTTGGCCCTTGGGAGCCATAGCACCAAATAAGGTGCGACCGGTTAACATGAGGTCCATCCGTTTGTCGAAGAATTTTTTGTCTATGAGGAAATACTCTTGCTCTGGTCCTACAGTACTAATGACTCGCTTAGATGTTGTATTGCCAAAGAGTTTCAACATGCGCATAGCTTGTTTTGAGAGTGCTTCCATTGAGCGTAAGAGCGGAGTTTTTCTGTCAAGTGCTTCTCCAGTGTAAGAGCAGAAGGCCGTGGGAATGCATAGGGTCAAGGTGCCCCCATCTTCTTTCAGGAAAGCAGGCGAAGTGCAGTCCCAAGCAGTGTAGCCTCTCGCTTCAAAGGTAGCACGAATTCCACCACTGGGGAAGGACGAGGCATCCGGTTCGCCTTGAATCAGCTCCTTGCCAGAAAACTCCATAGCGACAAGGCCGTGATTTGTTGGTGAGATAAAAGAATCATGTTTTTCTGCTGTGATCCCTGTTAAAGGCTGGAACCAGTGGGTAAAATGCGTTGCTCCTTTTTCAATAGCCCAATCCTTCATAGCATTGGCAACTATTTCTGCAACACTAGGATCAAGAGGAAGTCCCTGCTCAATCGTTTTACGCAGGGACTTGTATGCTGCTTTCGGTAAACGCTCTCTCATTACGGCATCATTAAATACGTTTTGTCCAAAAATTTTCATTAAGCTATTACCCCTTTCATGACTTTGCAATCTAATGTAATGTTAAAGAAACAAAAAGATACCCCTTAAAGATTATTTCCAAATCTTCAAGAAGCATCATTGCTTCAATCAAATACAGCTTAAATTTACCACTTTATTAGATAACTGACAAGTTAATTTTAAAAGTATACAGTATAAATGATTAGTAATAGGGATTCGATGCATCGGGCTACTACTTGCCATGATACGTTACATGTATATAATAGTATAACGATGGGTAAGTATGAATTTTTTACACACAGGTAAACCTATAATTAAGTGATGTTGGAGAAAAGGAGATCTTAACATGATAAAGATCGGGAAATTTCAAGACCTTAAAATTGCAAATTTTACATCGTTCGGTGCCTACTTAGATGCTGGCACGGGTGTACGGCACGATAATATTCTTCTACCTATTAAACAACTACCGGAAGATTCAAAAGAGGGCGATGAATTAGAGGTATTTATCTATCGGGATTCTGAGGAACGGCTAATCGCCACTCTTAAAAAACCATTGGCTCAGTTAGGAGAATTGGCCTATCTAAAAGTCACAGCCAAGACTCAGATTGGTGCATTTTTGGACATAGGTTTGGAGAGAGGTTTATTCTTACCATTTCACGAGCAAAAATATCCGATCCAGATGGGTAAAAGCTATTTGGTCAAGGTCTACTTAGATAAGAGTCAGAGGTTGTGTGCCACGACGGAAATTTATGAGTATCTATCGGCCGAATCTCCCTATCAGAAGAATGACAAAGTATCAGGAACGGTTTATTCTGTCAATCCTGAGATAGGGGTCTTTATAGCCGTGGATAATAAATACATGGGACTCATCCCGCTCAATGAGTATTTTAGCGATTTGCGGGAAGGAGATCATGTTGAGGCACGAGTTATACGGGTTAGAGAAGATGGGAAGCTCGATTTATCACTTCGAGAACTATCCTATATCCAAGTGGATAACGACACCTTAAAAATTCTACAAGGGATAAAGAATCATGCAGGATTTCTCTCACTCAATGATAAAAGTAGTCCTCTTGAAATCCAAAGTCGCCTCCAGATGAGCAAAGCGGCTTTTAAAAGAGCTGTTGGGAAACTGCTTAAGGAAAATAAAGTGATGCAGACGGATGGGGGCCTGAAGGAAACACCGATCGATTAATGAGGGGAGGCGCGTTCGGAACACGCTGGGAGGATGTGTCTTAGGACGTTCGCATACCCTGGGGCCTGGGGAGGAAGTGTCTTAGCACGTTCGCACACGCTGCATTGCTATTCGCTTGACGATGTTGCTAAAACGCAAAACCTCTTGGCTATTCTGGTCGAATGCTATGCCATCCTTGGCGCATTCGACACTAGGAACATCCTGTTCCGTCGCATGTGCGCCGCTCCTTGCCATCCTTGGCACCGCGGCATCAGTCCATCCATGTACAAGTCCCGTTGCGTTTCTTAACGCAAAATCGCCTGCGCTCATTGACGCAATTCCGCTAAGTGCTTCACTAAGCTAAGACACTTCCTCCTGTTTGGGGTCGACGGGGGTTAGAACGACGTTTAGCGAATAGGCTGTATGCGTTTGACGCAAAGACGCTTGGACGGATGCAGTTTGTGCAAGTTCGGGGACGGTTCTCGGCTTGCATTTTATGAGGTGCAATGAGGGACGGTTCTTACTTGCACTAACGTCTGCCCCGATTGACTCGATTTCGCTAAAAATGCTTCTCAGTTTAAAAAGCTCCCTTTGATCTGGGTCAGCGGGTGTTAGAGTGGCGTTAGGCAATTGGGAGCTGTTTGCGTATTTGACGCAAAGATGCCTGGAAGTGAGAGTGGGAGTGCAAAGGGGGGACGTTCCTTCTTGCATTACTTTCTTGCACTAATGTGTGGTGGCTACTCCGACGTAATTCCGCTTTGCTATTGCTCGGATAATAATTCCTCTGAATGAGTCACAATGGAGTTAGTTTGCTGTTGTTTTTTTGATGCTAAATGCGCTGGGTGTGTTCTTTTGAGTAGAGAACATGAAAACTGCTATGGCTTACTAAAGGGTTACGGACGAGATAGGAAAAGAGGATGCTTATGAAAATTATTGTGGATGCCGATGCTTGTCCAAAGACTGTCTTGCAGATATGCCAATGTGTAGCACAGGAGCGTGCAATTCCAGTTTGGACGGTAGCCAGTTTTAACCACAATATTGAGTCCGATCATCATGTAGTGGTAGGAAACGCTTCGCAAGAGGCGGATATTCGGGTCATGAATCTTGCCCAAGCGGGTGACGTGGCGGTGACACAAGATTGGGGTCTGGCGGCAATGTTGCTGGGAAAAGGGGTTAGGTGTTTAAATCCTGACGGAAGAGAGTTTAGTACTAGTAATATTGAATTTTTATTGGAAGAACGGGAAGCCAAAGCAAAGTTCCGCAGGGGCGGTGGCAGAACAAAAGGTCCGAAAAAGAGAGTTCTGGAAAATGATCGAAAGTTTGAAACCTGCCTGTTGGATATACTCACCAGGTTATAAGTAGGAGCACGATGTATCGTGCCACTAAATAACGCCAAGTCTGAAGGCGGCAGAGGTCGCTCTGGTTGCACTTTTAGCCAAATTTTATTAAACTAAGGGATGTAGGTTCTACGGGAAGGTATCCAAACTGATATTAAGAAAAATACAACGGAGGTAAATAATGAGTACAGTAGTAGAAACAAAGGAATTTCAAACGGAAATTCGGCAATTGCTGGACATAGTCATCCACTCTCTCTATACTGAACGTGAGATTTTCTTGAGAGAGCTCATTTCCAATGCGGCAGATGCTATGGAGAAACTGCGCTACATGCAGCTTACGGGTCCAGAGGTTAAAGACAAGAATTTGGAATTAGAAATCCATATCGATACGGATGATAACGCACATACTCTAACCATCACCGATACTGGTATTGGGATGACAAAGGAAGAGTTGGTTGAAAATCTAGGGACCATTGCTCATTCGGGCTCCAAAGAATTTATCAAGCACCTGTCCACAAAAGGGGATCAAAAGGATCTTAACCTCATCGGCCAATTCGGGGTTGGGTTTTACTCCGCCTTTATGGTTGCGGATAAGGTGACGCTTTATACACGTTCTTATCAGATGGAAGCTGAGAGCTTTGTTTGGGAATCCGACGGTGTGGGGAGTTATACGATCACTGAAGGAGAAGATCATAACCGGGGTACGAAGATGGTCCTTCACTTAAAAGAGGACGCCTATGATTTTGCAAAAGAGGAAACTGTCCAACGGGTGATCAAACAATATTCTAGTTTTGTGCCTTACCCAATTATTGTCAACGGGCAAAAAGTGAACACGGTTGATGCTCTGTGGACCAAAAACAAAAATGAGATTACGGATGATGAGTACAACGAGTTTTATAAGTTCATTGCCAACGCCAATGATGAGCCTCTTTTTCGCTTGCATTTCTCATCAGATGCTCCTTTAAATATTAACTCTCTATTATTTGTTCCCAAGGAGAATTTCGAACAGTTTGGTTTCGGGCGAACGGAGCCGGGAGTAAACCTTTATTGCAAAAAGGTTTTAATTCAAGAAAAATCTCAGGCTGTTTTGCCCGAGTGGCTGCGCTTTTTAAAAGGAGTAATGGACAGCGAAGAGCTTCCACTGAATATCTCCAGAGAAACAATGCAGGACAGTGCTTTGGTCGGAAAGCTTAACAAAGTGGTGACAGGTCGTTTTCTTAAATTTCTCGAGAACCAAGTAACCGACGAACCAGAGAAGTATAAGGAGTTCTGGGAGAAGTTTAACTTCTTTATTAAAGAAGGAGCAGCGAATGACTTCACGCACCGTAAAGAACTTGTTAAACTATTACAATTTGAATCTTCTAACACCCAAGCTGGAGGACTAATTTCGTTGGCAGATTACGTAGGTCGGATGAAAGAAGATCAAGCGGCTATATATTATGTCAACGGTCCTTCACGTGAGGCCATTGAGTCGGGTCCTTATCTGGAAATATTCCGGGACAAAGGTCTAGAAGTGATTTATACCTATGCAGCCATTGACGACTATATCTTTGGTTCGGTAGGCGAGTACGAAGGAAAAAGGCTTATATCAGCTGACCAAGCCGATTTGGATTTAAGCGACAGTGAACAGAAGGCTAGGAGTGAACAGGCTCTGCCCGAAGAGGATGTCCAGGCCTTAACAAGCTGGCTTAAAGAGGTGTTGGGTAGTAAAGTAACTGAGGTGCGGGAATCCAAGCGCTTAGTCGACAGTCCAGCGGTTGTCCTCAGCCCGTATGGAACGAACAGTATGCAGCGGATGATGCAACTTGTGAATAAAGATTTGAATAACATCGGTCCCAGTGTCTTAGAAATTAACGCAGCCCATAAGATGATTAAACGTTTGGACTCAGCGCGTAAAAACGAAGACGCTTTTGCAAAAATTGCAGCAGAGCAAATATTTGAGAATGCACAAATCGCTGCTGGGCTTATTCTTGATCCAAGGGGAATGGTAAATCGACTTAATGAAATTTTAGAGCGTGCATTAGGATAAAGATCGAAAATACAGAAACTAAACGTTGATTATCGACTTTAAAACACCCACTTTTATATAAAAGTGGGTGTTCATTGTTCTACTAAGCTGGCGGAATAGTTGCAGAGGATAGGTCCTTAGAAAGTGTTAAATATTTAGAAAAATCAACTTTCATGGAAAATTTCCAAAGTTAGTCATTGACTAATCACCCACCAATGTGATATTTTAGAACAGGCGAAAGCTAGTTCGCATTTTATTAAATCAATTTCGGCAAAAGAGAATCTTGATACTTCAATACGATTGTCTAATTGATCAATAAGTAATAAGAATTTTACAAGCTAATGAAAAGTCCTTAGACTGATAGTGATAATAAGAACAAATACAATTTGTGTTGCTGATTTTATAACGTGCCGTTGGTTATCTTTAAATCAACACCCCGCTTGTTGTCCGATAAGGTGCAGTTAGTGTACCTGCTAATCTTAAAACGCTTTAAAGGAAAGGTCGGTGTTGAATGGGGGGGATTAGCGCCATTCAACATCGACTGAATTGTCTCACACCAGAAATTTTAAAGTGTTGATTGGAAGGTCTAAGCTGGTGTTGAAAAGAGGTTTTTTTGCTTATTAAACTACAAGGAGTGGTTGTAAATGGACATGAAGCTAAAAGACCTTATAGAAGGAAAGAGATCTATCATTTTAGAAAGGTGGTTCGATGCGATACTAGAGACCTATCCTACAGATTCCTCGGGTTTCTTGAAAAAAAAGAAGGATCGATTTGCAAACCCGGTTGGTCATGCGATATCCCAGGGGACAGAAGGCATCTTAGAAGTACTAGTCGGAGGGAAAGAGCTTACTGAAGATTTACCGTTTCTCACTGACATTATTAAAGTAAGGGCAATTCAAGATTTTACACCCTCGAAGGCCATGACCTTTATTTTTCTTCTTAAGAAGGTAGTTAGAGAATCACTTGAAAAGGAAATTAGGCAGAATCAGATCTATGGTGCTTTGCTAGAGTTTGAATCTAAAATAGATGATCTGGCTCTTTTTGCCTTTGATATATATGTGAAATGTCGGGAACAGATTTATGACCTAAAGACAGAAGAACTGAAAAGAATGACTTACACACTACTAAAGAAAGCAAATTTGATGTACGAGATCCCAGCCCAGGAATTCGAAGTCAAAGACCAAGGATGTAATCCATAAAGGAAGGAGGTCGTAGAGTGAAAGCACTGTTGTCTTTCCTCGCAGTTATTGTACTCATTCTGATCGCCACCCTAGGAGTTGATGTGGCAAACTTACATTTCTTTTTTGGTATCATCATACCTTATCTGGCCTTTATCTTGTTTGTAGGTGGATTCGTTTATCGCATTATCAAATGGGGTCGGTCACCTGTGCCCTTCCGGATACCTACAACTTGTGGGCAACAAAAATCACTCCCGTGGATCAAGCAGAATAAGATTGAAAACCCTACAACCGCTCTCGGAGTTATAGTAAGAATGGCCTTAGAAATATTCTTTTTCCGCTCGTTGTTTAGAAACTCGAAAATGGAATTAAATGATGTAGGAACAAACAACCCGAAATTATCCTACGGCTCGGCTAAGTGGCTCTGGTTTGGTAGTTTGGTCTTTCACTGGTCGTTTCTTATAATCATTGTTAGACATCTTAGATTTTTTATTGAGCCAGTACCGTATGTTTTGCAAATAGTTGACAGTATTGATGGAATGTTACAGATCGGTTTGCCTCCTATTTACTTGACTGATCTATTCTTTTTAGTCGCGGTCACATTTCTGTTCCTCAGAAGAATTTCTATTCCACAGGTTAAGTATATCTCCCTAGTTGCTGATTATTTCCCTCTCTTTATGATAATGGGTATAGCGATTTCAGGGATTCTCATGCGTTATTTTTACAGAGTCGATATTATCGCTGTTAAGGAATTAGCGCTTGGATTAGTCCAATTGCACCCCATTATCCCTGCAGGAATCGGAGTAATCTTTTATGTTCACCTATTTTTAATTTGTACTCTATTTGCCTATTTCCCAACGAGTAAACTAATGCATATGGGCGGTATTTTCCTCAGCCCTACACGGAACATGATGAATAACAATCGTATGGTAAGACACATTAATCCGTGGAATCCTGAATTGGAATATCACACCTATGCACATTACGAAGATGAATACCGAGAAAAAATGAAAAAAGCTGGTATACCGGTAGAAAAGGAGTGATAGAGGATGGCAAAACCTGAGAAATATAAACTTCCTAAACCAGAAGAAATATCTAAAATAGACTATCATCCTCCCGCAACTAGTTGGATGGATACACCAACCGAATTCAAACCGGGTACCTTTTGTTGGGGTGCAAAAGAGAAAGACCTACTGACGCTTGGTTTGCCGAATCCTAGACAATGGTCCCCAGCCGATGAAGATTGGAAACTGCCGGAAGGTTGGGAATCGACTATTTTAGACGGGATTGCGGAGAGACTTGCTAAATATCGTTCTTTTAAAATATTTATGGACATTTGTGTTAGATGTGGTGCGTGTGCAGATAAATGTCACTTTTATATTGCCACAGGTGACCCTAAAAATATGCCGGTTCTCAGAGCAGAACTGTTGAGATCAGTTTACAAAAAGTACTTTACAAAGTCTGGAAAGTTTTTAGGACGCTTAGCTGGAGCGAGAGAACTTGACGAAAAAGTGTTGAAGGAATGGTGGTCATACTTCTTTCAGTGTACTGAATGTCGTCGCTGCTCTGTTTTCTGTCCTTATGGTATTGACCAAGCAGAAGTGACCATCATTGGCCGCGAACTTCTAAACTTAGTGGGCTTGAACATTGATTGGATCGCTGGGCCCGCTGCGGCTTGTTATATGAAGGGAAATCACCTTGGTCTTGAGCCTCATGCAATTACCGGAAACATTGAAACTATGTGTGACGATATTGAAGAAATAACTGGTATTAAAGTAAATCCCACTTTTAACAGAAAAGGCGCCGAAATACTATTTATTACACCATCCGGCGACTTTTTAGGTGAACCGGGTATTTACACTTGTATGGGTTATCTGATGCTCTTCCATGAACTAGGACTCGATTATACGTGGAGCACCTATGCTTCTGAGGGAGGAAACTTCGGATTCTTTACCTCCAATGACACAGCCAAGAGACTCAACTACAAGATTTACGCTGAAGCAAAGAGATTAGGGGTAAAATATATCATCGGCGGAGAATGCGGTCACATGTGGAGAGTATTGAATCAGTATATGGATACCTGGCATGGCCCTGCGGACTTCCTTGAAGTGCCGGTATCACCAATAACTGGCACAAGATTTGAAAACGCAAAATCCACTAAAATGATTCATATATCCGAATTTACAGCGGATTTAATTAAACACAATAAACTAAAACTTGACCCAAGTAGAAATGACCACCTGAAAGTAACTTATCATGACTCTTGTAATCCTTCGAGAGGTATGGGTCTCCTTGAAGAACCGCGATATATTATTAAGTCTGTATGCAATAATTTCTACGAAATGCCTGAAAATACAATCAGAGAGAAGACATTCTGCTGCGGGAGCGGGTCGGGACTTAACGCTTCTGAAAATATGGAACAGCGTATGAGAGGTGGGTTCCCTCGAGCAAACGCCGTGAAGTATGTTCAAGATAAACATGGTGTTAATATGCTTGCAAATATTTGTGCGGTTGACCGGGCGGCGTTTCCGGCTCTCATGGACTACTGGTGTCCTGGAGTTGGAGTTACTGGTACAACAGAGCTAGTGGCGAATGCTTTGGTAATGAAAGGCGAGATAAGGAGAACGCTCGATATACGTCTTCAGGATCTACCGGAAAAGGGAGGTAATGGCTAATGTACAAAGGCGGGAAAATTATCGCTGGGCTTATTATCTTCGTAGCTTTCCTGACTTTCCCTTTCTTTTATAATCTGGGCAAAGCCAACGCTGGACCTGATCTCCCGACTTACGCAGCTTCAGCAAATCTACAACAGTGTGTTGAACCTGCGCAATATATGAAGGAAAATCATATGCAACTGCTTAATCAATGGAGAAATGCAGATGTACGTGATGGAAAAACTGTATATGTTAATAGTCAAGGGAAGTCATTCGATATTAGTCTTGAATCATGCGTGGAATGTCATTCAACTCAGGCAACTAAGAACACAGTAGGAGTGAATAACCCGGCATTAAAAACGTCAGATCAATTTTGTGTTTCATGCCATAATTATGCATCGGTAAAGCCGACCTGCTGGAGTTGCCATTCTGGGCCAGAGGGGGCAACAAAATGAGCATTAATAGAAGACAATTTCTGAGAAGAGCTGGTATTGTTACCGCATTAGGACTTGGGGGCTCATTTGTTATTAACGGGGTAGTTGAGGCGGCTGCAGAATATGAGCCGAGTAAACAAGGTCTTGTGGCTAAGCATTGGGCTATGGTTGTTGATATGAGTAAATTCAAGACAGAAGACGACTTCAAAAGGGTTATTCAATCCTGCGTTAGTATTCACAACATCCCTGACTTTGGTAATCCCAAGGATGAAATTAAATGGATATGGTCAGATGATTACGAGCATACTTTTTCCGGTGGAGATAATGAGTATCTAACTGAAGATTTTAAGAAGCTTCCTTTTATGGTAGCATGTAATCATTGCGAAAATCCTCCGTGTGTCAAAGCATGTCCGACTGGTGCAACGTTTAAAAGAGATGACGGAATTGTTGATATGGATTTTCATCGTTGTATCGGTTGTAGGTTTTGTATGGGAGCATGTCCCTTTGGAGCTAGGAGTTTTAACTATAGGGATCCTAGGCCTTTTATCAAAAAAATTGATCCGGATTATCCTACACGTACCCCAGGGGTTGTTGAAAAATGCATTTTCTGTGTGGAGCGATTGGCAGATGGTTTAATGCCAGCTTGCGTGGAAGCCTCGAACGGTGGACTAATATTTGGCGATTTGGATGATCCTAACTCAGAGGTTCGAAAATTAGTCAGTACTAAATATACTATTCGACGCAAAACAGAGTTGGGAACTCAGCCGAGCGTTTACTACCTTGTGGGAGGTGCCGAGAATGCTTGAGAAAGCTCTGACAGGTAGTAAAAAATACTGGGCATGGATAATCTTTCTTCTTGTTGTGATTGCGGTAGGATTCATGGCTTATCTCAGACAGTTTAGTTATGGTCTCGGACTTACGGGTATGAGCAGAGACGTTTCCTGGGGCTTGTATATTGCACAGTTTACTTTCCTCGTTGGTGTAGCTGCATCGGCAGTTATGCTAGTCACTCCCTACTATCTTCATGATTTTAAGAAATTCGGCAAGATGGTAATTTTCGGTGAATTTTTAGCAGTCTCAGCAGTGATCATGTGTATTCTGTTTATTTTCGTCGATGTTGGTCAACCGATGCGGATTCTGAATGTTCTCCTGTATCCCCAGTTACATTCAGTTATGTTTTATGATATGTGTGTCTTGTGCGGATATCTCGCCATAAACATTTTAGTTGCCTGGACTTCACTTGGTGCCGAGCGAAAAGGTACTCATCCACCCAAGTGGGTTCATTTCCTGGTGTATTTATCAGTACCATGGGCGTTCAGTATTCATACCGTGACAGCCTTTTTATATGCCGGTCTTCCTGGTAGACATTTCTGGTTAACTGCTATCATGGCAGCACGTTTTCTGGCATCTGCTTTCGCAGCTGGTCCATCGCTTCTTATTATTTTGTTGTTAATTGTTCGAAAGGTTAGTAAATTCGACCCAGATCCTCCGGGTAACGGGGCAATTCAATCGTTGGTCAAAATTATTAGGTATGCTATGATTGCTAATGTATTCTTCTATATTTGCGAAGTCTTCACGGCCTTCTATAGCGGTATTCCGGACGAAATGGCAGCTTTTAAGTATGTATTTGTAGGACTTGATGGACACCATAGTCTCGTTCCCTTTATGTGGACAGCAACATTTCTTGCCTTCCTCGGGATAGCATTGTTAGTATTCCCGACCCGTAAGAATAATGTGCTTTTGCCTATAGCCCTGTTGTCAATTTTCTTTGCAAACTGGATTGACAAAGGGGTAGTGCTCATCATTGCCGGATTTGTTCCTAATTCCTTTGACCGGGTTACGGAGTATTTTCCTACAAGTAATGAGATATCAATTGTCTTGGGTGTATATGCAATTGGATTTTTGTTGCTAACTATCCTTTATAAAGTAGCTATCTCCGTTAGGGAAGAGAAAGCTCAATAGGTTTAGATGGATTTTTTGATACTTGTTTGGGAGGTGAGAGCTTACAATCCAGCATGTTGTTTTCTGAGCATGTCGGTTTAATACGGCTGTTGCTTGCTCTGTAAGCAACAGGAGTAAAGTCCGGTAGCCTAAACTCAAACAATTATCAATTTTAATAAACTCAAAGGAGGAAAATTTAAATGTCACAACTTGCAGTAGGTAGTTTAACAGTAGAATTGGATGAAGATGGTTTTCTCGAGGATCATGCAGCTTGGAATGAGGACGTAGCTAAGGCTCTTGCTAGCACTGAGGAAGTAGAGGAGCTTACCGAAGAACATTGGAAATTAATCAACTACCTCAGAGACTATTATGCGCAGTATGGTGTCGCTCCGATGGTTCGAAAAATGTGTAAAGATACCGGTTTTGATCAAAAGAAGATTTATGTACTGTTTCCTGGTGGACCTGGGAAAGGCGCTTGTAAAGTTGCCGGTCTTCCTAAACCTACTGGTTGCGTGTAATTTCTAAGGGGGGGTTAGCCCCCTCTTTTTTTTTTGTACTATTACCATAAGCATTAACGCCTCTCATCCAGCCTAGGTTAAATTTAGCCTAGGTATTCCTTTTTATACTAAGTTTAAAAGATAAAGGTAAGAGCCAAGTTATCATTGTAGTAAGACATATCGAGACAAGGTTGCTTATTTTTGTAAATATGACTATGATGGTATCTGAACAAATATAATCCAGTATTTATATTGAACTCTTAAACGTTTTAACACAGGGATATGAAGGAGAAGAATATAATGGATTTACTAATGGATACCCGTAAAAGAGTAGTCGAAAAGGGTATCGAAATGTTGTCGACAAACCTTACGGTAGGAACTTGGGGAAATATAAGTTGTCGTGTCCCTGGAGAGGATTATATAGCCATCACCCCCACAGGAATGAGTTACGATACTTTGACGCCTGAAGATATTGTTGTTCTGGATTTAAGAGGAAACACTATTGATGGAATTCGTAAACCATCCATTGAAGTACCACTACATTTAGCGATCTACAATGCTCGCGAGGATGTTCAAGCAATTGTACATACGCATAGTGCTTATGCGTCCGCGATGGCTGTTACACGGAGAGAAATACCGGGAGCTATTGAGGACTTGGTACAAATTGTTGGTGGAAATGTCCGTGTCAATGAATACGCACTGCCAGGAACAGAGCAACTGGGTATTAATACGGTTAAAGCAATGGAAGGTCGCAATGCAGTTCTGCTTGCAAACCACGGTATGTTGGGCGCTGGTCGTGATCTGAATGAAGCATTTCGAGTTTGCCAAATCGTCGAGAAATCAGCACAAATTACTCTTCTCGCTCAGCTTATGGGTGGGGTAGTAGAATTATCACAGGACGATATTAATGGCATGAGAAGTTTTTATCTTGAGGCCTATGGTCAGAGATAAGCTAGGGAACTAGTATTGCTCGGCAGATATTGAAAGAAATAATAGATGTTTTAGAGTATAATTAATGAATACACAATGCCGGCTAAGTTGATCGCCTATATTTAAAACTAGAGAGAAAGAGGGTATAAAAATATGAAATCCACTATTCGGGACTTATCTTTAGCGCCTCTCGGGCAACGTAAGATTGATTGGGTGACACCACGGATGCAAGTGCTTAATATGGTACGAAAAGAATTTGAGGAACAATTGCCCTTTGCAGGTAAGAAAGTAGTTATTTGTTTGCATTTAGAAGCCAAAACAGCTTATCTGGCCCATGTGATAAGAGCTGGTGGTGCGGAAGTGACTGTGGTTGCTAGCAATCCGCTCTCAACCCAAGACGATGTAGTTGCAGCTCTTGTTCAACAAGGAATCGCTGCACATGCGTGGTATAACGCGACAGAAGAAGAATTTAGCCATCACCTCCAATTGGCCCTTGATACTGAACCGGATTTTATCATTGATGACGGTGGAGATCTTGTCTCAACAATCCATAAAACACGTCCCGAACTTCTTCAGAAGGTTAAGGGAGGAGCTGAAGAAACGACGACGGGAGTTCTTCGCTTACATTCCATGGCACGAGACGGTGTTTTAAAGTTTCCCATGATTGCCGTTAATGATGCCCAATGTAAATATTTGTTTGATAACAGGTACGGTACTGGTCAATCTGTATGGGACGGAATCATGCGGACGACTAACTTAGTCGTGGCTGGCAAAACTGCCGTTGTCGCGGGGTACGGATGGTGTGGTAAAGGAGTTGCCCTTCGTGCCAAAGGCTTAGGAGCACGTGTCATTGTATGTGAAATCAACCCTATCAAAGCAAATGAGGCTTTAATGGATGGGTTTGAAGTAATGCCCATGTCTGAAGCGGCGAAGTATGGAGACTTTTTCATTACGGTAACGGGCAACACGGATATCATTAATAAAGAACACTTTGTTCTCATGAAATCTGGTGCTATAATGTGTAACGCCGGTCATTTCGATGTTGAGGTTAACGTAGCTCAACTTAAAGAAATTTCAATCACGGAGAAAATGGCTAGGACTAATATAACAGAATATTTGCTGCCAGGAGGACAACTCTTATATCTTCTGGCTGAGGGACGATTAGTTAACCTAGCAGCCGGTGATGGTCATCCTGCAGAAGTAATGGACATGACGTTCGCTTTACAGGCCCTGTCTCTTGAATACGTTGCATTGAATTATGCTAAACTTTCAGCTGAAGTTTATCAAGTCAATACTGAAATTGATGAAAAAGTTGCGATGTTAAAACTTCAGTCTCTTGGCTTAGCAATTGATAAATTAACCGAGGAGCAAATAGGGTATCTCGCATCCTGGAGTTCGGAAGAGGGCTAATCTTTCATCTTTTCTCATGAGAATTGATGTCTAAGAAAAACACCGTTTTTAAACGGTGTTTTTCGGTTCAAAGGTGATTAAGATAGGCAGTTTGATTTTAATGTGTAAAATACTGGAACATTAAGTTATAATGCTGTTAGGGAATGTCGCACATAAAACTAAATTGAAAGAGAGGCTTGGGCATGGGAAAAACGCTGATCATAGCTGAAAAACCGTCTCAAGCTCGTGAATATGCAACGGCCTTAGGTGTCCGAGTTAAAGGGGATGGCTATCTCGAAAATGAACAGTATGTGATAACCTGGTGCTATGGTCACCTATTAGAACTGGAGCGTCCGGAAGCATATATGGATCTTGATCGGGTCGGCAAACGCTGGAGTCTACATCGTTTGCCAGTTCTACCAGGTTTGAACGCATTTCGTCGAGTGGTTAAGTCCGGGTCAATTAAACAATACCAGGTAATTCAACGATGGTTAAAATCTTCGGATATTATTGATGTTATTTGTGGAACAGACGCAGACCGGGAAGGGCAATTGCTCTTTCAAGAAGTATGGGATGCCTCTTTGTGCCGTAAACCATTATCTCGGCTGTGGATTTCTTCACTGACGACTGTGGCTATCCGCGAAGGCTTGAAACAATTGCGTCCGGCAGAATCGGTGGCAGGGCTGGCCGCAGCTGGAAATGGCCGAGCGTTTGCGGATTGGGATTTTGGCATGAACCTGACGGAAGGTTTTACATCTTTATTTGGCAGCTTTGATGAGGTGCGGAAAAAACCTAATGTCATTTCGATTGGGAGGGTACAAACCCCGACACTTGCCTTAATAGTAGAGAGAGAATGGGAGATCGAACGTTTTGTCTCGCAGTCTTACTTTGAAGTTCGGGCAGTATTTGCTGCAACTCAAGGGGAATATCCCGCTAAATGGTTTGATCGCAATGAAGAAACAAAGAAAATTGCGAATCGTCAAGATGCCGAGGGCATCGTAGTTAAGACGCAAGGCAAGTATGGGCATATAACTAAAATAGAGCAAAAAGATGTACAAGAACCCGCGCCGCTTCTTTTTGATTTGACTTCTCTAACGATAACTGCTTCCAAAAAATACGGGTTCAGTGCGGAAAAGGTTCTCCAGTTGGCGCAGTTACTTTATGAGAAAAAGGCTATTACCTATCCTCGTACTGACTGTGCTTACTTATCAGAAGACCTTGTCCCGAAGTTACCTGATCATTTGAGGGCCGTACGCGTAGAGCCATACACAAATTTAGCGGATGAAGCAAGTGTTTTGGGAGTTCCTACAGGTAAACGCGTGATTAATACGATCACAGCTCACCATGCTATCATTCCAACGACAGAGAAGGCCATGGAAAGACTTACTGGCGAGGAGCAGAAATTGTATGACTTGATCGTTCGGCGTTTCCTCGCTGTCTGGTTTCCTCCTGCCCGGTATCACCAGACCGAGGTTGTTACCGAGGTCGAGGGTGAACACTTTCGTTCAAGAGGCAAAGTCTTATTGAACCTTGGTTGGAAAAAAGTATATGGTCTGGATGATGTGGACGATCGAGTTTTAAACAAAACCAAGAAGAAAGATGACTCTGAACAAGGAGATGATGAGGGCGTAGCGTTGCCCCCCTTGAGCAAGGGAGCGGATGTACGAACTAAACGTGTATTCAGCGAAGAAAAGTTGACTAAACCGCCCAAACGCTTTACCCAAGGAGACCTTCTTAAAGCTATGGAAGGAGCTGGCAAGCAAATTGATGATGAGGTGTTGCGCCAGCAACTAAAAGGCAAAGGGTTGGGTACTGTGGCAACCAGACCGGCCATCATGGCGAACTTGATAGAGCGGGGATACATTCACCAGGATCAAAAGGTATTGAAACCCACAGAGAAAGGGACTGAACTAATCCGTCTTATTAAGGAAAGACTTCCTGAAGCGCAGCTCTTAATCAGTGCGGAAATGACAGGACAGATGGAGTTTAATCTTTCTAAAGTAGAAAAAGGAGAACTGACGATTGACCTCTATATGGCGGACGTAGAAGACGCTATTAGTAGAATTATCGGGGAACTGCGTGCCTTTGAACAAAAACACGGTAAAATCCCTCTGGCCCTAGCACCTTCATTTCAAGCACAGGGAGCAAGAAAAGAGGTAGGAGAGAAAAAGGCTCACAGACAAAAATATAAGGCCCAAACTCAGACTTCTGCGAATGTAACTAGAAAAAACTCAACAGAAGAAAGATCTAAGTCGAAAGAAGATGCTCCTGGTGATAAGACTGTGTTGGGCACCTGTCCTAAGTGTGGCGGGAATGTGATTGAGGGACAGAAAGGTTACGGCTGCGCGAGTTGGAGAGAAGGATGTCACTTTGTGATCTGGAAAGATCCGATTTGTGGTAAGGTACTCACACCTAATCAGATCAAGAGTCTGTTAAAAAAAGGTAAGACCCCGCTAATTAAAGGGTTCAAATCCCAATCTGGTCAATTATTTGCCGCACAGCTTGTTTTTGAAGATTCAACAGAGGCTAAATTGAAATTTGAAGTTCGTAATTAACAAGAGTAATTCAATTTAGCTAGATAGGATGGAGATATCAATGCTAACATCATTTAATCAGTTTGAAATCGACGAAGCTCTAGTTGCTGCTCTAAAACAGGAAGGAATCGTGGAACCGACGGCAATTCAAGAGCAATCCATCCCGCATATATTGGGAAACAGAGATGTTGTAGGTCAATCGGAGACAGGCACAGGCAAGACCCTGGCCTATCTTTTGCCCATTTTTCAGAAAATTGATACTCTAAAGCGAGAAACCCAAGCAATGATCCTCACCCCAACCCATGAACTTGCTATCCAAATTCAAAGGCAAATTGAAGTTTTGGCTAGAAATTCGGGCTTTGAGATCACGTCAACAGCGATTATAGGAAACGTGAATATCACTCGGCAAATCGAAAAACTCAAGGAAAAACAACATATAATTGTAGGTTCCAGCGGTCGAATCCTAGAACTGATCCAAAAAAGAAAAATCACATCTCAAACAATCAAGACGATGGTCCTTGATGAAGCTGATCGCTTACTCGATGAAAATAATTCTTCGACTGTTAAGGCGGTCATCAAGACCACGTTAAGCAGAACCCAACTTTTGTTGTTTTCTGCCACCTTACCGCCAGTGACTTTGCAGCGGGCTTCTGAATTGTTAAAAAACCCTGAGGTCATCCGGGTTACTGATAAAGTCACGATCGCTCCTACTATCACGCATTGGTACTTCTTAGCAGAACAAAGAGACAAAATCGAGGTTTTACGAAAACTAATTCGCCTGATTACTCCTACTCGAGCCCTTATCTTTATCAACAAAAGTGAAGAAATTGAAAAGATGGTAGAGAGGCTTAAATTTCATGGTTTGGTAGCGGAAGGAATCTATGGTGGGGCGAATAAAACCGATCGACGAAAAGCTATGGATGATTTTAGAAGCGGCAGGATTAGTTTGCTCGTTGCTTCGGATTTAGCGGCCAGAGGATTAGATATCAAAGGAATCACACATATCTTTAATCTTGATCTACCTGAAGATCCTCAACTTTATCTTCATCGTGTGGGGAGAACAGCTAGGGCCGGAGAAAGCGGGATAGCGATATCTATTGTGAGCAATAATGAGATTTCTTATATTAAAAGATTGGAAAGTGCATTTGATATCGTCGTCAGCCCTAAGGAGATGCTCCAAGGCAAAATAGGAGATCTAAGAAGAAAGGATGCTTTAATGACATGGAGAAAAAACTAAGATTATTCTGACTTTGTTATATTAAATGTAGTATAATTGAAAACAGTTCTAGAATTAATAATTTGGACCTAAAACCCAATTTAAGGAGGAAATCATGTGAATGTGACATCTCCTTTGGATTTAGCTCAGGTGCTTGAAGAAGAAGGATATCTGATAGATGAAGAAGCAGCGACTACGTTGTTTCTGGCCTTGGCCTTAGAAAAACCTTGTCTTATTGAGGGACCGGCCGGAGTTGGAAAGACACAGTTGGCCTTAGCACTTGCGCGTGCTGAGAAACGAAGTTTGATAAGGCTCCAGTGTTACGAAGGTCTTGATTTAACTAAGGCACTATATGATTGGAATTATGCTAAACAGCTTTTACGCTTACAACTTGCTAAGACAGAAGATTGGAATCAGATTAAAGTTGATCTGTTTTCAGAAGAGTTTTTACTCACTCGACCGCTTCTGGAATCAATACTCTCTCCAGATCCGGCTCTTTTGCTAATAGATGAATTGGACAAAAGTGATGAAGAGTTTGAGAGCTTTCTCTTAGAGCTGCTTGCGGAATTCCAGGTCTCTATTCCTGAGCTGGGTACTATTACTTCTAAAACAAAGCCGGTTGTGATCTTAACAAGTAATAATAGCCGCGACTTTAGTGATGCCTTAAGACGACGTTGTGTACATATCTATCTGACCTATCCTTCCTTAGAACGAGAGATTTCAATCCTTAGCTCGCAAGCTCCTGAGCTTGCTGAGAGATTAGCAAGAGATGTTTGTGAGTTTGTTGCCAGGGTAAGGAAACTTCCATTACAAAAACCTCCGAGTGTATCTGAAACAATTGATTTTGCACGTGCCCTCAATGCGCTTCATAAAGAAGAATTAAAATACGGTGATCTATTGGGTACTCTCAGTATTCTTTTAAAATATCCTAAGGACATTGCCAAGCTAGAGGAGCGTCTAAAAAAATGGGAAACAGAAACCCGACAGCGCTTCGCTTAATACACGTAATTGCCCAGAATTGAATGTGTGGCTATACTGAACCTCGCTAAAGTAAGGGATGGAGACTATGGATGGATGGAGTTTTATTAGACTAGTTCATGCGCTGAGACAGGTTTCATTATCTATTTCCTCTCAGGATATACTAGAGGCTCAAACCTGTTTAGTTCGCTTTCCAGAAATATCGGAGAAACAGATAGTGAAATCTATTTTCATTCATCGTCCACAAGACTCTACAATTTTCGAGTCTGTTTGGAGAATCCTGATAGAAAATCCAGAGTCAAGAGTTGAGAGCTTTTCGGAGGATAAGACAATAAATGCTGATTTAGAAGATACTCAAGACAGTTCAGGGATAGGGGGACAAGGTGTAGGGCGGGGGAGTGGAGGAGTTAGCCTTACCGCTCAAGGGAATCTATTGGATTCATCAAATGTATCCACCCTAGTTCCTTTTTCCCGACTTGAAAAACTTACCTGTAGTGAATTAGAATTTGAAGAAATGGTTAAAACAATTTTGGCAGAAATGGACTATTATACTTGGATCAATTCCTATGATTTGGCCTATAAACGTAGTGAGATATCTGAAGAAACCTGGTACAAACATCAAGATATTAGGGCAGCGCTGATTAGTGAAATCCGGCAGCAGTTATTGACGGCACAAGTTCGTCACGAAAACAGTTGGGAACCTCTTGTGCGACAGCATTGGTTGTTTAAATCATTAAGCACTTTAACCGCGAATGAAAAGGAACTTGTAAAGTCGAGTATACGGAAGTGGGCACGGAAATTAGCAGTACGGCCAGGAACGCGTTGGAAATCTTCCCACAAAGGACTAATTGACATTACTAGGATTGTTCAGCAAAGCGTCCAAAGCAATGGATTTATTTTTCGTTTGAATTATCGTCAAAGAATTCCTCGCGCTTCAGAGCTAGTTGTATTATGCGATGTCTCTAATTCGATGGCCGCGTTTGTTGAGTTTTTAATCTATCTGGTAACGTGTTTAAGAGCTCGTTTCCGGAAGATACGGGTGTTCTTTTTCATAGATTCTGTCTGGGATGTTTCGGAATTTGTTTGTGATGATGATCTAAGCGGCGTGAAGCAAGAGATAAAAAGCTCGGGCGATAAAGTGAGTTCTGGCTTTTCAGATTATGGTGCTGTATTTAAGGAGTTAGCTGAAAATAAGCTTAAAGCAGTGTCAACACGTGCGACCCTTGTCATTTTGGGAGATGGCAAAAACAACTATCGTCCTGCACAAACGGAATACTTAGCTCAAATTTCCGAAAAAGTACGTAATGTGTTTTGGTTAAATCCACTAGATGTTCAGGAGTGGGATGAACGGGATAATATGATGAAAGAGTATCAAAATTATTGCTCGAAAGTTTATCGGTGCCGCTCTGCCAATGACTTACACCAAATTGTACAGGACGTTTTCTAGGGGAGGTTACTTACATTTTAGTTCTTTTAGGAATCATTTTCTTGATTACTCTCATGCAGCTGGTTTTTCTGGGTTCAATCATTTTTTTAGAAAACAGAGATCCTACGAAAACTATAATCTGGCTCTTGATTCTTGGTGCTCTGCCGGTTTTGGGGGCACTACTATATTTGCTGTTTGGACGAGTTGTAAGAAAACATCAACTTTCTCATCATAAGCAAGTGAGGCTAGAAAAGACCGAAGCCATTCTTAAGCATCATCAAGTTAGACCGAAAGCCGAGGATGTCGACCAAGCAGGAAACCTGCTGATGAACAAGAAACTAGCTAAGATTTTACTTAACGATGCTGCGGCGCCGCTAACCCTTAATAATCGTTCTGAAGTGCTTACTAACGGGCAAGAGACTTTTAGGGCCCTATTTGCTGCTTTAGAAGATGCTAAAGACCACATTCATCTAGAATTTTTCATTTTTCATAATGATGCGATCGGTCAGGATGTACTGAAACTGTTGATTCGTAAAGCATCTGAGGGAGTTAAGATACGCGTCCTTGTAGATGGGTTGGTTAACCGATCACTAAAGAAACGATTTTTGGAGTTGAAGAAAGTTGGGGTTGAGGCGGAAGGATTTTATCCTGTCCGTTTTCCTTTCTTATCTAGACAACTTAACCTGCGCAATCATCGCAAAATTGTCGTGGTTGATGGTAGGGTGGGCTTTCTCGGCGGCTTAAACGTCGGGGATGAATATTTGTCACGCAATTCGAAAATTGGATTTTGGCGGGATACTTTCCTCAAATTAGAGGGCGATTGCGTTAATTTTCTACAAACAGTCTTTTTGAATGATTGGAATGGCGTAACCAGGCAGGATATTAATGATCCATTATATTATCCGCAAGCGCAATATTTTGGAAGACAAATGACTCAAATTGCAGCCACTGGTCCTGATTCAGATTGGGGATCCATGTTACAAATTTTTTTTGTGGCCTTAACTAGTACAGAAAAATCGATTTATATTGAAACCCCGTATTTTATTCCCGATGAAGGATCTATTATGGCCTTAAAAACGGCTGCACTCAGTGGTTTAGACGTCAGGATTATCCTCCAGGGTGTTCCGGATCACAAGATTACCTATTGGGCGTCTCTTTCATATGTTGAAGAATTACTAGAAGCAGGTGTCCGTATATATCGTTATCAACAAGGAATACTCCATGCCAAAATCCTTATTCTTGATGGCGAAATCGGAGTAGTGGGATCAACTAACTTTGATATTCGAAGTTTTAGTTTAGATTTTGAAATCAGTGCCTTTATTTATAATTGTAAATTCGCCCAACGTTTAGAACAGGACTTTTATCAAGATCTTGCTGTTAGTCAGGAAATAGTGTTGGCGGAGTATAAGAAACGTCCGTTAACAAACCGGATCAAAGAATCGAGCGCTCGTTTGTTTTCTCCGCTCTTATAGCGGACTTAGATCATTTTCTTGTAAAAATTCTTATCATTTGATATGAACTAATGATAATTACAAAAAAGTAATATTTTCAAGGAGGAGATCTTGTTTTTCTGGAGAATACTAATAACTAGGTTAAATTTAAAATAGAAATGGGGTCTATGAAATGACAAATTTAAGAGAACTCTATGTGTGCAGTATTTGCGGTAATGTCGTTGAGGTTGTCAATACGGGTGCTTCGGCATTGGTCTGTTGTAACAAACCCATGGATAAATTGGTAGCAGGTAGTAAAGATGCCAGTTTAGAGAAACATGTCCCTATTCTTGAGTCAATTGATGGGGGCATCAAAGTTAAAGTTGGTAGTGTAGCGCATCCGATGGAGGAGAAACATTATATTCGATTTATCGAAGTTTTAACTTCCAGTCAAGTGCTCAGAGCTGAACTTGAACCTAACCAAGCACCAGAGGCATCATTCTTGGTCAAAGCGAACGAAGTTGTCGAGGTTAGAGAATATTGTACAGTCCATGGCCTCTGGCAAGCTAATAAGTAGTACTCGGATTTAAAAGAGATAGGCAGGATATCAAAAATCCTGCCTATCTCTTTTATTATGGGAATGTATCGTATTGGATGAACAGGTGTAGGTTATGGACGATGTAGCTATATGATGGGTGGTTTGACACAACTAGATAGATAATCTATAGTAGTATATGTGTCGTCCTCAGACGTGCCAAAGGATTACAGTGAATTAACCAGTTTTCCCCTTAAAAATCACATAGTAATAGGGCTGATGTTTTTCTGAGTGAAAGTAGTTAGTGGAGAAACAGATATAGGCTATGGACGCTTAATTTGAAATTTATATGGCGCTTGAGGCTTGAGATAATACAAATGTCTATATAATCTGATATTTTAAATGTCCGAAGGTGAACGCTGTGGATATTAAGGTCCCCACGGATAGGGACAAGTCGTCTAAATATCGAGCTTTTTCAACATTACTACGTTGCAAGCAGAGCTAAATCACAGAAAATACTAAATAGCGATGTAATAATATTCCAGTATATAAATTGACTATATAATATATTGATTGTGCTCATGTTGACTTAGTATGACCTTAGTGCTAATCTTAATTTAGTTTAGTTTGTACAATTTATTGCAGATTATACTGAGTAAAGCATGCCTCGATCTAGAAAACGCTCTACAGAGAGAGAATATGTGAAAATAATCATAGTATTGTGTTTTGACTGATTCTGACTGAAACGTTGATTTATCCTGTGTCTCGCCAGAGTCTACTAATATTTTTGCTGGATACAAAGCTCTGAAGTAATCTTATTAAGGGGTTCCCCAGTCGATGAAAGCAAATATCCTCCCGCTAAAAGTTGGAGGATTGCTATTAGGTTGGTTCAAGGTTACCCTGTTCCAACTGGCTCGACGAAAGTCGAGGGTCTATTGGCATATAAGGGAGGTAAAAGGATGGCATATAAGAGTATTCTAGTGGTTGGAGGAGGAATCAGCGGACTTACTGCCGCAGTGGAAGCTTCCGAGGCGGGACACGAGGTCTATCTGGTTGAGGAGAAGCCATATTTAGGTGGACGAGTAGCTCAGATGAATCAGTATTTTCCAAAGTTGTGT